>CADDZN010000210.1 GCA_902812375.1 bacterium
GCCAAGTCCCGTTGGTCCGGCGCCGATGATGACGATCCGCTTCTGATCCGGCATCGCTCAGGCGTTCGCGGCCTGCGCATCAGCGGCAAGCAGTTGGGCGCACTCGGCAGTGTACCGTTGAATTGCATCCTCGAGCGAAGGCATTAATGGTCCGCGGACGCTGGCGAGAGCGCTGTACCGTGGCCGCGGAGCGACGTACCCGAGAGCGCTGGCTGGTCTCTCGATCACGAGCGACGCGTCCAGTCCAGCCAGTTCGGCGGCGCGGCGCGCGAAGTTCGCCCAGGTGGTCTCGCCTTTGTTGGCGAGGTGCCACAGCCCGTGCTCGTCATCGATCAGCAGGTCGAGTGTCGCATTGACGAGATCTGGTACATACGTCGGGGAGACGACCAGGTCATTCGCAGCTTCGACCGGCAGACCGTCTTCGATGCGCTCGAGAACCTTCGCAAGAAAATTGTAAGAGTCCCAAGGGCCGAAGAACGCGCTGGTCCGCACGATGAGCGGTTGCTCGCGCAACGAGAGCATCTCTTGCTCCGCATCCGCCTTGCTCTTGCCGTAAACGCCGAGCGGATTCGGGAGGTCGTGTTCTGTGTACGGCGCGTCTGTCTCACCGTCGAAGACGAGGTCGCTCGAGAATGTCACGAGGCGGATGCCTCTCCCTCCACAGGCGCGGGCGAAAGTCGCCGGGCCCGCGGTGTTCACTCGATAGCATGACGCGGAATCCCACTCAGCATCATCGACTCTCACGTAGCCAGCGGCATTGACTACAGCCCACGGTTTTATGGTCGCAAGCGCTCTCGCAACCGCGACTGGGTCAGCGATATCGAGCTCGGCGTGCGTTAGCGCACGGCATTTGATGCCACGCTCGGCGCAGATGCGGGCAAAAGCGTTCCCAAGAGTTCCACCGGCGCCGGTGATCAGAAGGGGACGGCCGTCTCGCTCACGATTCAGCGCGCGCACAACGTGCGCCGAGTGATATCCCGGGTACGCGAGGCGACGGGGCGTGCGCCACCAGCCGTCACCGTCGAGAATCGGATGATTGAATTTTCCCGCACAGGCGAGCGCTCTCGTCATCCTGGCGAGAGCGGTCTGCCGCGGTGGTGTCGAGCGAACGTCGAGTGCGCCGGGCTCGTACGCTCCTTCCTCCCTCGTCAGAAGAGAGTCCCACCCAAAGCAGCCAAGCAACGACCAGACTGTGACCGCTCTTACATCACAGCCTCCATCACGCAGCTCGCACGCGGAGGTCCACGCTTCGTCGAGCCAACGGAGTTGTTGCTCGCGCGTACATCCGAGATGAACTTCGGTGATGGCGATTGGCAGACCATAGCGGTCCCACGCTTCCCGAATCAGGCCAAGGTGTCCGGCAATTCCATTCTCGAGCACTCGCACCGCTTCGACGTCCGCGTATGACTGATAGGCGTTCCCGCCGCGAACGCTGTGAGGGTACAGCTCGACGCGGTCGTCGAGGAACCGTTCGCTGGTGAGATAGTGATTTATTCCCAGAATGTCCGGAGCGCACGGCTCCTCGACGAAGCTCTCGAGCTCCGCGCGGGTCGCGCCGTTCTCGCTGAGATAGCGCCAGAGGGGATGATCCTCATCTAGTCGGCCGCAAAGAAGATCGAAGGTGAGCCAGCGCCGCTCGTTATCGAAGTCAGCCTGGTAGCGGAGCGGTAGTGTGCTGTACGTTTTCCCGAGATCTTCAGTTTGGACGAGGCGGACGTCGCGGTTCACTGATCTGAAGGCGACCATGCATTCTCGGGTGGCGAGACATTGATTGATGAGCGCGCGAACGAATGAGTGGTCGTCGCGGGCGTGCGGGTACCAGATCCCATAGAGTCCCGCGAACCGCGCTGTGGTGAGCGGCTCGTTGATCGGTGTCACCATCTCAATCCACGGATACCGCTCGGCCACTGCTTCGGCGAAGCGTCTAATCTTTCGCGGGAAATCGTCGTCAGTGAGACTGGTGTGGCGTGGGCCGCTGCCATGGTGAATGAGGCCAATGATCGGCGTGATTCCAAGCCCGCGCATTTTTTCGAGTGCCGCGTCGGTAGTCGACCAGTCGGCATCGCGCAGCTCTCCGGGTGCGATGCGCTCCCAGAGCACCGGGTAGCGGAGAGTGCGGATGCCGATGCTGGCGAAGCGCTCAAGGTCCTCTGGACGATGTGCGTGACCGCTCAGCGAGATCTGGTCGAAGTACCTCTCACCAACTCGATTGACCGTGCATTCGACGCCGCCCCAGATCTCGAGGGGAGAATGAGGTTGTGGCCTCTTCTCCACGTCCCGAGAAATGAGGTCACTCATTGCACTGCCAGCTCCGTAAGGCGCGCGGGTCGACTCGCGATCTCGAGTCTCTCGGGCTTGGCGTCCTCAATAGCGGAGTTGATCAGCTTGCCCATCTGGGAGACAATGCTCTCCCACGATGCGCGATTGGCCTTTTTTACTCCCTCCGCGAGCAGAACAAGGTCGGGACTCTTCGCGGCTCTTTGCGCGAGAGCGACGAACTGCTCGGGTGATTTCGCGACGCGCACGATCGGCGTAAAGTTGCGCACGACGTCGGGTACGGCAGTCGAAACGATCGGCTTGCGGGCAGCCATGTACTCGAGGGTCTTGGTCGGATTGATGTATTCGGTCGCCTCGTTCATCGCGAACGGCATCAGGCAGACCGTGAATCCCTTCACGAAAGTTGGGAGGTTCTGGTACTCGCGCTTGCCGAGCCAGTGAATGTTGCTGGCCTGAGGCAATGAGTTTGGATCCACTTTCACCACCGGTCCAACCATTACTACGGAAGCTTCCGAGGACGACTCCGCGAGTTGCGCGATAAGATCGTAGTCGATCCGCTCGTCGATCACGCCAAAGTAACCGTACACGGGTTGCGGGAGATCAATGATCTCGGGAGCGATCGGTGTTTCCGGGATGCATGCTTTGGAGAACAGGGCGAAGTCAACGCCGCAGCCAAAGAAATGTACGTTGCTGTGATAGCGCCGCTTCGCCTCGTAAAGCTTGTATCCGCCCGTGAAGACGACGTCAGCGTTCGCTAACAGAAGCCGCTCGCGTCTCGGCAAATCAGGATGCGCGAAGCGGAATTGCGCGAGCTCGTCCATGCAGTCGTAGACGACAGCGATTTCATTGAACGCGCCAAGCATCGACGGCGCGGTGATCGCGCTATAGAACCACTGGATTGGATTTGAGAAGAGTCCTTTCAGCCTTGCATCGCGGGCGATTGCGTCCTGCGCGAGAGATCGAACTATCGCTGCGGCTGCATCGTGCTCGTCGCGATACCCGGAAGGAATGTACGGCACCGCACGAAATACATTGGCGAAGGGCACCGAGATATCGAGACGTGAGCCGATGGCGTCATCGAGGAAGGTTGGTTCCTCGATAAAGAGAACCGGCGCATGCGCCGCCAGGCGCGAGAGGATTTGTTGTGGCCTCTGCCAAACGAAATCCCAACGCAGATGGCTGTGGACGATAATTGGGCGATCCATAGGCGCATTCGCGCCCGGACCGTCCGTTTGAGAACCCGAACGGTGCATCCTTTTTCTTCCTGAAAATTGGTGTTTGTGTGTGCGTAGTTTTTTGGCAATCCTCATGCCGTCAACCTGCATTCATCGATTGCATCCGTTCGTAAAAAAAAGACCAGAAAAAAATCTGGTCTTCGAGGGAAAAAGTCGTGCTTTCGCGAAAAAATCGCGCTCGATGCGTACACTTCATGGCGATCGCGGAGGCGCGGTCGCGAGTACCAGCGTGTCTCCGGTGACCTCGAGGTGCGTGGACATGACGGTATCCGAGTTTGTGCCAACGAACACGGTGAACATCCCGGGCTCGACGACGCGCCGCATTTGGCGGTCGTACAATGCAAGCGATTCCGGGCGCAGTCTGAATGTCACAGTGCGCACTTCGCCCGGTGTCAGTGTGATGCGCTGGAATCCTTTGAGAGCTTTGATTGGCTCCTCGACACTCGCTACGCTGTCGCGGATGTAAAGCTGCACGACCTCGTCGCCGGCGCGATTGCCCGAGTTCCGCACATCGACTGAGACTTCCACCGAATCGCGCGTCGAGATCCTCGTCGAGGAGAGGCGGAGGTTCGAGTACGCGAAGGTCGTGTAGCTGAGGCCATACCCGAATGGGAACAGCGGTGTCGCGGGCAGATCCAGATACCGTGATGTGTAGTGGTTAGTGGTGTCCGCCGGGCGTCCCGTATTGCGGTGGTTGTAGTAGATCGGAATTTGCCCAGTCGATCGCGGAAAGGTGACCGGCAGCTTTCCGCCGGGGTTGTAATCGCCGAACAGGACATCCGCGACCGCTGCGCCGTGCTGGGTGCCAAGAAGCCAGGTCTCGAGAATCGCTGGCGCTTCGCGCGCGAGCTCCGGTATCGCCAGCGCTCGTCCATTCATGAGAATGACAACGACTGGTTTGGAGGCGCGAGCACTCTGCGCATTTGTTCTACCGGGATTCGCCGCGCGAAGCACGGCACGCGCGAGCTGGAGCTGCACGCCCGGAAGCTCGATCGATGCGCGGCTCGATGCTTCGCCTGACATCCATTCGGTCTCTCCCAGTACGAGGACGACGGCATCTGCTTGCGCCGCAGCGGCACGGGCCGCAGCGAAACGCGTCGTGTCGGCGCTGTCTACGGCGGGGCCAGGCGCGAATGTCACCCGAACCGACGGGCCAACCGCGGCGCGGATTCCAGCGAGCACGGTCAACGCTTCCTCGGGACGTCCGTCTGCCGCCCAACTGCCCAGCACCGCCTTCCGGCTGTCCGCGAGTGATCCGATAACGGCGATCGACCGCAGATTCTTGCGCAGCGGGAGAGTGTTATTCGCATTCCGGAGGAGCACGATTGCTTCGCGCGCGGCTTCGCGACTGGCGCGCAGGTGTTCGGGCGCGAGCGTGTAACGCCGTTCGCGCGCTGCGTCGTTGAATTTGAACGGATCCTGGAAGAGACCGATCGCGTATTTCATGCGAAGCACTCGCCGCACCGCTGAATCGATGAGTGCCTCTGGAATCCGTCCCGCTCGTACGGCTTGCGCGATGTTGTTGGCGTAAACTCCGTCGGACATATCGATGTCGATTCCCGCCCTCAGACCGAGCGCGCCGGCGTCCGTTCTGTCCGCTGCAACTCCGTGCGGGATTAGCTCTTCGATGCCGCCCCAGTCACTCACGATGGCGCCTTTGAAGCCCCACCGCTCGCGGAGGATGTTTTGCAGCAGCCAATCGTTGGCGTGCGAAGGAATTCCACCGATATCGTTGAACGAAGGCATCACGAACGCAACGCCGGCATTCACCGCTGCTTCGTAAGGCGGCAGATAAGTCTCAAAGAGAGTACGCTCCGAGAGCTCCACGGTGTTGTAGTCGCGTCCACCCTCCGCGCCGCCGTACGCCGCGAAATGTTTTACGGTGGCGAGCAGAGCATCGTTGGCGCCGAGGCCCATGCCGCCGTCACCCCCCTGGAAACCGCGCACGCGTGCGGCAGCCATTGCGCTACCGAGGTATGGGTCCTCGCCCGCCCCTTCGACGATCCTTCCCCAGCGCGGATCGCGCGCGATATCGACCATCGGCGCGAACGTCCAGTGAAGACCGTGCGCGCTTGCTTCGACCGCCGCCTGCCGAGCAGAGAACTCCGCGCGCACCGGATCGAAGCTCGCCGCTTCGGCGATTGGAACCGGATAGATCGTGCGAAATCCGTGGATCACATCGTTCGCGAACAGCAGCGGGATTTTCAGCCGCGACTGCTGTGTCGCGATTATCTGCAGTTGGCGCGTATACTCGGCCCCATAGATCCCGAGGAATGATCCGACGCGACCGGCGCGAATCAGAGAGTCGCCACCCGCCGGTACGCGCGGCCCGGTTTGCGTTCCCTGGCCCGGCC
>CADDZN010000211.1 GCA_902812375.1 bacterium
AACAGAACCGCAAAGAATACAACCTGAAGCACTTCGTTCCTTGCCGCAGCGTCGAAGAAGCTGGTGGGGACGAGATGCTCGAGGAAACCGCTGGCGCTCTGGGTATTCTGCGCGAGCTCCTTTCCTGCCTCCGCGGATGCGGCGAGGGTCACGCCTTCGCCGGGGCGCACGAGATTCACCGCCGCGAGACCGATCACCAGGGCCAGCGTCGTCACGATCTCGAAGTACACGATCGACTTGAGGGCGAGTCGGCCAACCCGCTTCATATCGTCGCCGTGACCCGCAATCCCCACCACGAGCGTCGCGAAAATGAGCGGTGCGATGATCGACTTGATCATCCGCAGGAACACATTCGATAATGGCTTCGACGCGGTTGCAACCTCTGGCAAATACATGCCGACGAGAACGCCGACGACCATCGAGATCATTATCCACGACGTCAGAGAGATGCGTCGGAGCTGGCGGAAGATTGGTGTAGTCGGCATCGCGTTAGCGCGCTATCGGTGGCGGCGGCTCGACGGGAACCGGACCGCTGCCGCGCCGCAGCGTGGAATTGCGATAGCCGTACAAAACGTAGAGCGCGAGACCGATGACCAGCCACCACCCGAATCGCACCCAGGCGAGCCGCGGTAGCCCGCGCATCACGAAGACGCAAAGGAGTGCGCCAATTATTCCGACGACCTGCACGAAGGGAACTCTGAACGGCCGCGGCCGCATCGGATCAGTGTAGCGCAACACGATGACACCGATGCACACGAGCGCAAAGGCAAACAGCGTCCCGATATTCGTCAGGTCGTACGTCTCTCCCGCGTCGCCGATCAACGACCAGAGGGCAACGAACACTCCCGTTAGAATCGTCGTCACATACGGCGTCCGGTACTTTCCATGAAGCCTGCTCGCCCAGTGGGGAAGCAATCCGTCTCGTGCCATGGCGAAGAAAATTCTCGGCTGCCCGTACTGGAAAACAAGGAGCACCGCCGCCATTGAGACTACGGCGCCGAGCGCTACAATCTTGGCGATGCTGGTCATCCCAGTGGCGTTGAGCGCGTAGGCGAGCGGATCCGCCGCGGTTCCCAGATCCTTCGACGGCACCATGCCTGTCAGAACCGCGCCGATCACGATGTAGATGACTGTACAGATCGCGAGCCCGCCAAGAATTCCGATCGGCAGATTCCGCTGCGGGTTCTTTGTCTCCTCGGCCGCCGTGGAAATCGCGTCGAACCCGATGTACGCGAAGAAGACAATCGCCGCGCCCTGGTGAATGCCCTTGAAGCCATTCGGAGCAAAGGGATGGTAATTCGCGGTATTGATGTGCTGCAGGCCCATGATGATGAAGAGCCCGAGCACCAGGAGCTTGATCGCGACCATGATGTTGTTGGCGCGAGCGCTTTCCCTGACTCCCAGCAAGAGCAGCCAAGTAATCAGAGCGACGATCGCGAACGCAGGCACGTTGATCAGAATCGGGATTCCAGCAATGTGCGGTGCACTGTCGATGAGCCCGTGTACCTGTGGATTCGAGCTCAGTAGTGCGGTCCGGTATCCAGTGGTGAGCCAGACCGGCATATCGACCCATCCACTGAGGAGAGACTTGAAGTAGTCCCCCCACGAAATCGCGACGGCCACGTTACCGACGGCATACTCGAGGATCAGGTCCCAACCAATGATCCATGCGACGAGCTCGCCGAGGGTGGCGTATGAGTATGCGTAAGCACTGCCGGCCTGGGGAATCATCGACGCCAGCTCCGCGTAACACAGCCCCGCGAGACCGCACGCTGCCCCGAGGAGAAGGAACGAGAGCACGAGTGCGGGGCCAGCGCCAACGCGTACGACGTTCCCCGCCGCGTCCACTTGTCCCGCTGCCGCGGATCCTATGGAGCCGAAGATTCCGGCGCCAATGACGGCGCCGATCGCCAGCATGATAAGATCGCCGGAACCGAGCGCACGTCTCAATCCGTTCGGATTTTCTCCCTCAGCCAGAAGCGCCGCGATCGGCTTCCGCGCGAATAGTGACCGGATCATCTCGGTTGGGAAGGAGGTTGGTGACGCCGCCTCGTCTGAAGCGGCGTCACTTGCAAATCGAGCTTACGCGACCGCGCTCTTCACACGCATGGCGTAGAACGAGCGCCAGACGAAGGTCACCGAAACCAGGAAGAACGCCGCCGCGAGAAGGTGGGTGAGCGTTGCACCCTTGTCCGCCGTGAGTGAGACGGCGAGCTCCACCGCGAGCAGCCCGAACAGTGTCGTGAACTTGATGACCGGATTCAGTGCTACCGACGATGTATCCTTGAACGGGTCGCCGACAGTGTCCCCTACAACGGTCGCGGCGTGAAGCGGCGTTCCCTTCTGCTTGAGCTCTACCTCCACGATTTTCTTCGCGTTATCCCAGGCGCCGCCGGCATTGGCCATGAAAATCGCCTGGAACAGACCAAAGAGCGCAATCGAAATCAGATACCCGATAAAGAAGTATGGCTCAATGAACGCGAACGCGAGAGTGCCGAAGAACACGCTGAGGAAAATGTTCAACATTCCCTCCTGCGCGTACTTGGTGCAGATCCTCACGACCTCTTTGCTGTCAGCCACTGACGCGCGTGCCGTGCTCTCGAGATTGATGTTCGCCTTGATGAACTCAACGGCTCTGTACGCCCCCGTCGTGACAGCCTGCGTCGACGCGCCGGTGAACCAGTAGATCATCGCGCCGCCCGTGATGAGACCAAGCAGGAACGGAGGATGCAGAATCGACAGATTGGCGATGAATTCAGGCTGAAGCCCATGAGTAAGGGCTACGATAATCGAGAAGATCATTGTCGTTGCGCCGACCACCGCTGTTCCGATCAAAACTGGTTTTGCAGTCGCCTTGAAGGTGTTGCCCGCGCCGTCGTTCTCCTCGAGCAGATATTTCGCGCGCTCGAAATGTGGATCGAATCCGTATTCGTTCCGCAACTGCTGCTCGATGCCCGGCGCCTGCTCGATCAGGGAGAGCTCGAACACCGACTGGGCGTTGTCGGTGACGGGACCGTAGGAATCGACGGCGATGGTTACTGGGCCCATGCCGAGGAATCCGAATGCAACCAAACCGAAGGCGAACACCGCGGGCGCGATCATCAGCGTCCCGAATCCCGCAGTGCTGATGAGAAAACCAATCGACATCAGCACCATGATCGCCATGCCGAGCCAGTACGCGCTGAAATTGCCAGCAACGAATCCTGAAAGAATGTTGAGCGACGCGCCGCCCTCGCGCGAAGAGGTGACGACTTCCTTCACGTGCGCAGAGCCCACCGATGTGAACACCTTCACCAGCTCAGGGATGATCGCGCCTGCAAGCGTTCCGCAGGTGATAACGCTGGAGAGCTTCCACCAGAGGGAGCCATCGCCAAGGTTCGGAAGCAGCGCGTAGGTGACGACATAGGTCAGTAAAACCGAGACCAGTGATGTCAGCCACACCAGTGACGTCAGCGGTGCCTCGTAATTCATGTCTTCGGCATCGATGTAGCGGGCCTTGGCAATCGCCTCGTTGATCAGGTACGACGCGCCGCTGGTCACCACCATCATGATGCGCAGAACGAAGATCCAGACGAGGAGCTGTACCTGCACGACGGGATCCCGTACCGCGAGCACGATGAACGAGATGAGCGCGACACCCGTGACGCCATACGTCTCGAATCCGTCCGCACTCGGCCCAACCGAGTCGCCTGCATTGTCACCGGTACAATCGGCGATGACACCCGGATTTCTCGCATCGTCTTCCTTGACGTTGAAGACGATCTTCATCAGATCCGCACCGATGTCGGCGATCTTGGTGAAGATTCCGCCGGCGATGCGCAGCGCGGCCGCCCCCAGCGACTCTCCGATCGCGAACCCGATGAAGCACGGTCCAGCATAGTCGCCGGGAATGAAGAGCAGAATGAAGAGCATGATCACCAGCTCGACGCTGATGAGGAGCATGCCGATGCTCATTCCCGCGCGGAGCGGAATGGAGTAGCAGGGATACGGCTTGCCACGCAAACTGGCGAATGCTGTGCGGGAATTGGCAAAAGTATTCACCCGGATTCCGAACCACGCCACTCCATAACTGCCGGCGATGCCGACCAGGCTGAAGAGAAGGATGATCGCAACCTTGGGCGCCGCGAAATGAGTCAGCACGCCAAAGTACAGCAGGATCACGAATCCGATGAAAATCTCGAGAATGAGGATGAATTTTCCCTGCGTGATCAGATACGTCTTGCAGGTCTCGTAAATGAGCTCGGAGATCTCGCGCATCGATTCATGTACGGCCATCCGCTTCAATTGCCCGTAGATCACCAGCCCGAACAACAGTCCGAGCGCGCATACCACGAGTCCGGCCATCAACAACGATCTGCCCGGAATGTTTCCCAGGAATCGCACCTGCGAGAGGTCGGGGATCTGAAGGTTCGCTTCGCCAGCCGCCTGATGCTCAACCGCGACGGGTTGTGCCGTTCCAGTCGCGGCTGCCGCGATCGCGCTGTCGGTGCGGTTGTCCGCTGCTCCCTGCGCATTCACCGGTCGCGCGAACAGCATGGTAAGCAGTGAAAGACCGACCGTCAGTGTTCGAGTAACCACTGCAAACTTCCGATTCATTCTTGAATTCTCCAGGGTGAAACTGCGGGCCCGTGTGGGCCGGTGTCTGCTCAGCGAGTGCCTGCGGATTCCACTCTGCGCCAGATGAAGAACACTGGAACGCCGAGGAGGACGATCACGAGCCCGGAAAGCGCCTGGGCGCGTGTTTGATCAGCGATCAGCAGAATTACCGCGATCGCGGATGCGAGAATGATGTACAGAGCGGGAAGAACAGGGTAGCCAATGACCCTATATGGCCGCTCGGCGTCTGGCCGCAGCTTCCGCAGCCTGAATAATCCAACCGTGGTCAACGCGTAGAAGATGAGCGCGGCAAAGATCACGTAGTTCAGAAGCTGTCCGTAAGTGCCGGTGAGACAGAGGAGACTCGTCCAGATCGACTGCGCGATGAGCGCAGCCGAGGGGACTCTGTTCCTATTCAACGTGCCGGCTCTCGCGAAAAACAGCTTGTCACGCGCCATGGCGTAATACACGCGCGCTCCCGACAGAATCAATCCGTTGTTGCAGCCGAAAGTCGAGATCAGGATCGCCGCGGCCATTATCGATGCACCCGCTGCCCCAAAGATCGTTTCGGCGACAGCGCTCGCTACCCTGTCCTGAGTTGCGTATTGAATTCCCCGCTCGAGCACCGTTGCCCCGTTCGCGTTTCCCTGCAGCGGCAAAGCAACGAGATATGAAACGTTCGCCAGGAGATAGAGCAGGCATACGAGTCCGGTGCCGTAGATGAGCGCGCGCGGAAGATTCCGCTGCGGTGAGTGAACCTCCGCCGCCGCGAACGTCACGTTGTTCCACGCATCACTTGAAAAGAGCGACCCGACGAGCGCCGACCCGAACGCGAGCACGAATGCCGGCGTGAACGCTACTGGATTGAAGTTGCCGCCCGAGAAATTTGCGGTGATTGCTTCCGCGTGGCGGCCGATGGTGAGGCCGAGCAGGATGAGCGCCGCGAGGGCGCCAGTCTTCACGACTGTCAGCGTCGTCTGCACCCATTTGCCTTCCTTGATCCCGCGCAGGTTGATCCAGGTCAGCACCCAGATCGAGATGAGTGCGACGAGACGCTGCGGCGATAATCCTAGCTGCACTGGCGCGCCGGCGGTCGTGAAATCCATCTGCGGGAACCAGGCGTATCGATCGGGCGTGACGCTCGGGAAAAGTACGCCAAGAAATTTTCCGAAAGCCACGGCTACCGCGGCGATCGTGCCGGTCTGGATGACGACGAAAAGAGTCCACCCATAAAGAAAGCCCATGAGATGACCCATGGACTCGCGA
>CADDZN010000212.1 GCA_902812375.1 bacterium
GCTTCTCTCGCCATTCGGCCTGGGTCTTCTCGAGCTGCGCCGAGACACCGCGCTCGCCCTGGCCCGGTAGCAGAGTGGTAATCGCACCGTCAGAACCAGGCTGATTTCCGGCGCCAGTACTGGGAGAACTTGTCGGGCGAGTGGACGTGGTCGAGGGAAATAGCTGCGTCATTCGCAGATCGCCGCCGTGCAGCGGTACCGCTAGGTCGATCGGCGTTGACGTTGCGTGAGGGCCCAGCTCCAACTGATATCCAAATGCGGCCGAAGCCAGACCGGTTGAATCGATCAGCGTTGTGGCCGACGGTAACCGACCGCTGCGCAACCAGTCCACGATATTTCCGTCGTCGAATTTCACCGCACCAAACCCGCTCGGTGACGCAAGTGGTCGCACGAATTTGTTGCCGCTGAATCGAACGGCCGACCCCTGAGGAATGATGGTATCAATGCGAGCGACGCCGCCGGCGAGATTGAGGAATTGCCACGGCGGATTTACCTGAAATGGTCTCACCGCCAGGTACAGCGTGAGCTTCTTGTACTTCCGCGAGTTGTTGCTCACGCGATAGCGAACGTAGAGCACCGAGGAATCGATCGGTCCCGCGGCGAACGGAGATATCGAGAGATCGACGTCGCCCGCGGTCCAGTTGACGCGTGGCAGCGGAAGTGATTCGGGGTCGCCGCTTACAGAGGTTTTTGCGTCGTTCCACGTGACGAGCTTTCCATCGACAAATAGAAACGGCTCGATCGAGAACTGTCCGCGTCCGACTTCTACGAGTCCGTCCTCATTGACGAGCGCTTCGGCGCTGTCGCGATCGACTCCGACAACCGTCCAATACGATTGTTCGCTCAGAAAAGCTCGAGGGTAGTTGCCTCGCAGTGCGTCCTTCGCCACATCCATCACGAAATCGTTTTTGGTGGCCGCCCAATCGAGCGGCTTGACGCTGATGTCGCGAATGCCGTAGCCGCTCCGGCTCTCTGGCGACCTGAGCACGATCCGTAGATACCGGTCGTCACTCTCGGGAAGGAAGAGATAATCGCGGGCTGGTCTCGATGCGGCGCTATTACTTCCACTGCTCGCACTTGCGGTTGCAGGCGTGGCTGATCGATTTAGCGTGTAGAGAGTTTGCCATAACCGGCCATCGACCGACCCGCGGACGTCGTAAGCACTCGCGCGTCGGCCTGGCTCCCAGTCGATCACGAGCCCGCTGAACTCACGCCGCTTGAGAAAATCGATGTCGATGGAGTCGGGTGCAGGAGCTGGCGTGGTGTTGGGGGCCGAAGACGCGATCCGGAGTGGCGCGCTCCGCCAGGCAGTTGTAACGCTGGGATCCATGAGGCGCGAAACGTCGTATCCCTCGGTCTGGGACGAGGCGGTTACGCGCGGAGTGAGATCATACCGCGTATTCGGATCAAGAGGTGTAACGGCGAGATCGTCGAGCCAGACGCTGCCCTTTCCGCCCGAGCCAGCGGTGATCGCGATTTCGATCGCAGCAAATCGTTTGAGCTCCTTGTCGGCCGTTGGTCCCCAGGCGAAGGAGATCTGGCGCTTCTTGCGCGTGATCGTCTTCCACTCTTTCGGGAAAACGAAGTTGGGGTTATTGGACCACCAGACATTCTCGCCGGTGGAGTCGACGAGCTTGAACTCGAGCGTGTTGGTGGGCGCGTCGCCGCGGATCGCAAAAGAGAACTCATAGTTCTGCGGCAGCACGAGGTTGAGCGCGCGATGCGCAACCGCGTAGCCGCCATGACCGTGGAAATCGAAGTCGAGCCGCATCGACGACCCGTGGAGCCCACTCGAATCCGCATGGATCGAAAGCTCAACACCGTCCGCGGGCGTTGCCGTCCATTGACTCACGGAATCGAACGAATCCAATACTATAGTAGGGGCCGTCGTCTGCCCGGCGATTGCCGGCGTCGTCTGTGCGCCTATCGTAATCGAGACACTCGCCAACGCAACTGCAATTAAAGCCAACTTCACACTCACCCTTTGACACTCCCGGCCATTACGCCCTGGATGTAGTAACGCTGGAGAAAAAGAAATACGGCGAGCACCGGTATCACCGTGAGGACCGATCCTGCCATCATGAGCTCGGTGTCCATCACGTGCTCGCCGGAGAGATTCGCGAGCGCAACCGGCAGCGTATAGTGCGCTTCATCACTAAGGACGATCAACGGCCACATGAAGTCGTTCCAGGTGGCGAGAAAAGTCCAGATCGCGAGAGTCGCTAGAATCGGCAGAATTCCCGGCACCACGACTTCCCAATAGATGCGGAGCTCGGACGCGCCATCGATGCGGGCGGCATCGAGCATGTCGTCAGGAATCGAGAGCGCGTATTGTCTGATGAGAAAGATCCCGAAGATGCTGGCCATCCCCGGAATGATGACGCCCCAGTAGGTGTTGATGAGATGGAGCTCTTTCATCAACAGAAAGAGCGGCAGCATCGCGACCTGCACGGGCAGCACGAGGCCCAGCGACAAAATCCGGAAGGCGCGATCGCGCCCGCGGAATCTCAGCTTGGCAAACGCGTACCCCGCCATGGAGTTGATGACAAGCGACAACCCAGTCACGACAAACGCAATGAGCGCGCTGTTGAACAGGTAGCGGCCGAGATTGAGCCGCGTGAACAGCTCTCCGTAATGCGCGAACGTCACTCGGCTCGGCAGAAAATGCGGCGGGTAGGTGCTGGCCTCGCCGGTAGGCATGAGTGACGCCGAGAGCATCCACAGCATGGGAACCAGCGCGATCAAAGCGCCGAGTACGAGCAGCACGTAAAGAACGATCTGCGAGACTGCCCGGTGATTTGGCCGCGCCATATCTATGTCCGATCCTTCTGCAGCCGGAACTGAATCAAAGTCGCAATCAGTATCACGACGAACAAAACGAAAGCGATGGAAGCAGCGTACCCCATCCTCCACCACCTGAACCCTTCCTCGTACATCATCAGCACGACGCTCGTAGTGCTGCGCAGTGGCCCGCCCTGAGTCATCACATACGGCTCGGCGAAGAGCTGGAAGTAACCAATCATGGTGATGACGCCGACGAACAGGAGTGTGGGCCCGAGCAGCGGCAGTGTGACATTGAGAAATCGTCTCATCGGTCCAGCGCCATCAATCTCGGCTGCGTCGTAGAGCTCCTGCGGAATCGCCTGAAGTCCGGCGATGAAGATCAGCATGTTGTAGCCGAAGTTCTTCCAGACCGACATGATGATGATCGCGGGCATCGCCCAGTGCGGATCACCAAGCCAGTCTATCGGTCCGATACCGACGTGGCCGAGTGCGTAGTTGAGGAGCCCGTAACGGGTGTGGTAGAGATAGCGCCAGACGATGGCAACGGCGACGAGCGTGGTGACGAACGGCGTGAAATAGATCGTGCGGAAAAAGCTCTTGAAGCGCACGAGCTTGGCGTTGAGAAGGAGCGCCGTCGCGAGTGAGACGGCGATAGTGAGTGGCCCGCCTACGAGCGCAAAGTAGAAAGTGTTCTTGAGCGCGGTCCAGAACTCGGGCGTGTGCAGAAGCTTGACATAGTTCGAGAGCCCGACGAAGCGCGTCGTCTGAGGATTGGCGATGGAGTAGATGTCGAAATCGGTGACGCTCAACACGAGCGACGCCAGCACGGGCAAAAAGAAAAAGAGAAAGATCAGGATGAGCGCGGGAGCGAGGAACAACCACGCCGCTCTGCCGGCTTGCCTGTTCACTTTGTCGCCACAGTCTGTGAGAGCAGGTAACGCCGCTTCTCCAGCATCGCGTTGACATCCTGATCGAGCGAGGCGAGGGTTTGGTCGACGCTCTTCGCCTTACGAATCGCCTGCTCGCCATGCGCGAAGATCTTCGTCGCGATTTCCTCCCACTCAGGCACCTGCGGCAGTGGAAGGACGCGCTCGAGCTGCTCGCGGAATGCCTGTGCGTACTTGTTAGTCGCGAGTGCTGAATCCTGCCACGCACCCTTCCTCGGCGGCAAATCCCCCGTGAGCTTGTAGAACTCGAGCTCGACCTCGGGGCGAGACAGGTACTGCATCACGAGCCACGCCTCTTTCTTGTGCGCGGAGCCGGTGAAGAGGGAAAGACTCGATCCGCCGGCGATGGACACGCCGGGGCCATCGATTCCCGGCATTGGCGCGGTCGACCATTTGCCCTGGATGGCGGGGCTCAATCGCTTCTTGAATTCGCCGATGTACCACGGGCCCGAGATGTACATGGCGATGTTGCCGCGCTCGAATTCCTGAAACAGGTTCGACACCTGGCTGCTGCTGACCGGCGACGCGAGTCCGAGACGATAGAAGCTGAGATAGAAATCGAAAGCCTTCCGGAATGCGGGCTGCTCGAACGCTCCGTACCGTCCACCATCGCGGAGAATAGGAGAGCCTGCCTCGAGCGCGAAGCTGACAGGTTGCGCCCATTCGTTGGTTGGCATCAGCATCGGAAATTGATTGGGTGCCATCTGCGACTTGATCTTCTTCATCGCGTCGAGCCAACTCGCCCACGTTGTCGGGAAAGTTTTGTAGCCCGCTTTGGCAAGAATGTCCGTGCGATAGAAGATCAATCGCGTGTCGACATACCACGGAATGCCGTACGTTTTTCCGCCGACGACGTTCGTCTTCCAGATTCCCGGAAAGAAATCATCTCGCAGAACCTCCGTTGAGCGACTCACGAACCCGTCGAGTGGCTCGAGCGAATTGAGAGCGACGAACTCGGGGACCCAGGTGTTGCCGAGCATGGCAATGTCGGGCGTCGCCTCGCCGACGTAGGCTGTCAATAACTTTTCGTGCGCGGCGGTCCACGGGATCTGCTGGACCTCGACATGGATGTTGGGATACTCTTTCTCGAAGCCGGGCACGAGCTTGGAGAGCACTTCGCCCTCGGCTCCCATTGCCCAGATGCGCAGAGTGGTCTTGTCTGCAGCGGAGGCCGATGAGCAGCCGAGGGCCGCGAGGGCCAGATAAAGCCATTGAATGCTCTTGAATGATTTTCGGCTCATCTTATGCGGCCTCGTGTTGATCACCTCTTACTTTACCGCGGAGAAACTTCATGCGCCTGCTTTGTCAGAAAGTGTTCCTGCTAACCGCCTTCTCGACGCTTGCCTGCAGTGACGTCACCGGACCACTCGGATCACAGCACTTCGTGCTCCACGACATCAGTGGCCGGCCATTGCCTACGTACCTCGCGCCGACTCCGGGTCTGACGGTGACGATCGTTTCGGGTGCTGTCGTGTTCAGCGGCGCGAACCACGCCACCATCACCGAGCATCGCATCAATGAGGATGGCACAGAGAGCGACTTCAGCACCAATTACACGTACAAGGTCACAGGTACGACAATAGAATTCGAGCCTGACGTGGTTTGCCCCGATCTTTGTGTCGGGCCACCTGTCGCCACTGTTACCGTATCCGGCATCACCATCGATATCGCTCCGTGGCAACCAGGCTGGATCGTGTATAACTACGCTCGCGGGTAGTCAACGTCATTTCGAGCTAATTCCCCAGCCAGCCGCCGCTGAAGCCGGCTTTTTTCAGTCCGGCGATGATGTAAGGGTTCTTGCGCATCGTCTTCCAGATAAGGTCGCTTCGGTAGTTCTCGATCATCGCGACGATCGGCCCCTGGTCGATACCCAGATAATCATTGTCGAACCAGCCAATACCTGCGACGACGTGGCCGTGGTGCGGCGTGATCGGTAACTGGAACGTCGGATTGTAGGAATCAACGAAACCATAGTTGGTGAAAAGATTGTCGCCGTACTTCTCTCGCATCGCGATCAAAGCCGGGACCGCGATCTCGGGCGCGAATGCAACAGATCCGCCGGGCGCAGTCGGGGCGAGAGTGCCGTCGTCCATCACGTAATCGGCGGCCGCGCCGCGCGCGGTATAAG
>CADDZN010000213.1 GCA_902812375.1 bacterium
CGCCCGACGGGCTCACCTACCCTTTCCATTTGCGCAGCGGCGTAAAGTTCCACGACGGGCGGCCCTTCACCGCCAAAAATGTCCTGAGCTCGTTTCAGCGCGTACTCAACCCCGCCACTAAAGGTGGTCGCGGCTGGCCACTCTACCCGATAAAAGGAGCCGAAGACTACGCTGCCGGCAAAGGCGGCCAGACCATCTCCGGCATGACAGCGCCAAATGACACTACCGTCGTGATCACGCTCAAGGAGCCGCTCTCGATTTTCCCCAAGCTCCTCGCAATGCCGGTCGCCTCCATCATTCCTGACAACCCCGCGAGCGATTTCGGCCAGAAGCCCATCGGCACTGGTCCGTGGAAGTTCGTCGAGTGGAAGCACGATGATTACCTCCGCTTCGCCAAGAATCCTGACTACTTCGACGGCCCGCCAAGGACCGACTCGCTCATGGCGCGCATCATCCCTGAACCAAGTACTGCGAGCGCGGAGTTCAACGCCGGCAACGTGGATGTTCTGAGCGTCCCGGTCGAAGCGAGCAAATCCTGGCAAGCCGATCCGGATAAGAGCAAGCTCCTCTCTTCAGCTCCAGCACTCCGGTTCTGGTACGTCGCCATCAACACCACCCGCGGCCCGCTGGCTGACGTGCGCGTCCGCCAAGCACTCAACTACGCCGTCGACGTCAACACGATGCTGAATCAGGTCATGGCGGGCCGAGGAAGCGTGGCAAACGGAGTGATTCCGCCGACGCTCGGTGGATACGATGCGAATCGCAAAGCGTACAATTATGATGTGAACAAGGCCAAGCAGCTTCTCGCCGCCGCGGGCCATCCAAATGGCATCGACGTCGAGCTTTGGACTTCGACCACAGACCAGTCGCCTCGCATCTCGCAAACCATTCAGGCAAATCTCGCGGCGGCTGGAATTCGCGCGAAGATAATTCCGAGAGACGCGTCGTCGATGCGCGAGGCAGCGCGAAAAGGCCAGACCGATCTCGCGCTCAAGGAGTGGTGGGCCGACTATCCCGATGCCGAGAATTTTTTGTATCCGCTGCTCCACAGCAAGAACAAGGGCGTCGGTGGAAACGTGTCCTTCTATGGCAACCCGAAGTTCGACGCGCTCGTGGACCAGGCGCATCACGAGCAGGACGAAGCAAAACGCAACGACTTGTACAGTCAGGCCGATCAGATGCAGTTCAATGATGCGCCGATGATCTACCTGTTCTTCTACAAGGATCTCTACGCGGTTCAACCCTGGATCAAAGGCTTCACGGTGCCGGCGGTCTTCAGTGGCCAGCGCTGGACCGATGTAACGATCAGCAAGTAAAGACGTGTTCGCTTTCATCGTCCGGAGACTCGCCCTGTCGATTCCGACGCTGT
Organism: bacterium; assembly: GCA_902812375.1. GTDB lineage: Bacteria > Gemmatimonadota > Gemmatimonadetes > Gemmatimonadales > Gemmatimonadaceae > UBA4720. Next base: position 1,370 of record CADDZN010000213.1, read on the forward strand.
TCGGGGTCCTGGTGGTGGTGTTTCTCCTCCTGTATGTCGCGCCCGGCGATCCCGTCCAGGAGATGGTCGGCGAACGTGCCGATCCCGAGACGATCGCCAGACTGAGAAAGGAGTTGCATCTCGACGAGCCGCTCCTCAAGCAGTTCGCCCTCTACACGGGCGGCGTCCTGAGAGGAGATTTCGGCAATTCTTACATTACTCAGCGACCAATAATCCAGGATATTCGCGAGCGCTTTCCAAAAACGCTGTTGCTTGCCGGTTCGGCGATGCTCCTCGCCTCAGTCCTCGGCATTACGCTCGGCGTTCTGAGCGCACGGAATCCTGGCGGATGGTTCGACCGGCTGGGCCTCGGCGTCGCTTACCTCGGTATTTCCTTCCCCGTTTACTGGGTCGGGTTGATCCTCATTCTGATCTTTGCGGTTCTGGTAAAATGGCTGCCACCTTCCGGATATGGCGGCATCAAGTACCTCATTCTTCCGGCATTCGCGCTCGGGTCGCGATCCATTGCCTTTCTCGCGCGCGTCACCCGGTCGTCAATGCTCGATGTCCTCGGCGGTGACTTCGTGCGAACGGCGCGCGCGAAAGGATTGAAGGAACGCGTTGTAGTGGTGCGGCACGCCCTCCGAAATGCACTCATTCCGATCATCACAGTGCTCGGCCTCGACTTTGGCTACTATCTCACCGGAAGCATTCTGACCGAGACAATTTTTAGCTGGCCCGGACTCGGTCGTTACGTAGTAAACGCGATCACTCGGCGCGATTTGCCGGCGATTCAGGGCTCGGTGTTGTTTTTGAGCGTCGTCTTCGTGCTGGTGAATCTCCTCACAGATCTCGCCTACGCTAAAGCGGATCCTCGCGTAGCATACTCCTGAGCGGCTTGATGGCAATAACCGATGTCCGGACGGCGGCACGCGAGCGCGCGCTCACGGAGCAGATCGAAAAAATCGAGGCGGAGTCCGGAGCGAAAGCGATCGCGGTAGCATTGCACGACACTGAGACAGGCTTCGAGCTCCATTACAAGGCAGATCGATGGTTTCATGCCGCTAGCACTATCAAGGTGCCAATCCTGCTCGGTGTCTTCGCGGCGATAGACCGGGGCGACCTTCTGCCACACTCGCGGGTGCACGTGCGAAATCGCTTTTTGAGCGTCGTCGAGGACATACCGTTCCGCGTCGAATCAGGACGCGATGCGAACTCTGCGGTGCATAACGCCATTGGTAAGATGATGCGCGTCGATGAGCTCGCTTACCATATGATCACCACCTCGAGCAACCTCGCGACGAATCTCCTGCTCGGCGTCATTGGGGCGAAGGCGGTCAACGAGACTCTCAAGGAGCTGGGAGTCGACGAAGGAATCGAGCTCCGGCGCGGGGTTGAAGACGAGCTGGCGTTCGAGAAGGGCATCAACAACATGGTGACCGCGGACGGACTACTCCGGATCCTGGTGCTGCTGTCCAGAGGCAAGGCGTTCTCGCCAGCCCTGTCGCGGAGGATGATGGACATCCTGCACGGACAGGAGTTCAACCAGGGGATACCGGCACGTTTGCCCAAGGGCACTCGGGTCGCACACAAGACAGGCGAGATTTCGACGGTGGCACACGACGCCGGGGTGATCTATCTGCCGAAGCGCAAACCCTACGTTCTCGTTGTTTTGACCGAGTGGGACCCGACCGGCTCCGGTCGGTCTCGCACGATCGCATCAATCTCGCATACCATATATGAATTCTTCACCCAGTTCCCCTCCGACGAATGAGCTCCGCAGTTACTTTCGCCCGAAATACCGCAATCGGTGAGTCGCCAACGTTTCCGCTTCGGGTCGTTGACGGGCTTACACTCCCACCGGACTACCGAAGAGCCCTTAGACCGGGCGAAGAGTGGAAGGACGCAACGGGGCACCCCCGCCAGCTCCCTCGCTATTTTTATGAGGTGCCGTCCTGGGATTCGGCCATGAAGATCGAATTGGCCACCCATTTCCTGCTCTGGGAGTTCATCCAGGTCGATGTTCGGGAGGCCGCGCCGCTTCGAACTTTCCCCCGGTACGTTCCGTGCGCAATAACGCTTCTGGCAGTGTGTCTGGAGAGGTTCCGCGAGGCGGTCGGGACGCTGGTCCATATCTCGGCGAATGGGGGTTATCGCTCGCCGTCCCATCGGTTCTCGAAAAACGCCACTCCGCACGCCTGGGGCGTGGCCGCCAATATCTATCGAATTGGCGACACGTACCTGGACAACCGCAGCGCGATCGAGCGCTTCAGTCTGATCGCGCGGGAAACGTTGCCGGGGGTCTGGACACGGCCATATGGAGCACCGACGGGCTATGCCGAAGACCACCTACATCTCGACCTGGGCTATGTCCTGTCGGTACCGCGTGATGTGAAAAGCTGACGGTTTCGCCCGATCGGCGAGTCAGAAAGAAAGAAGGACTTTGACAAGAAGAGAGAATGGCAGAGCTGAAGAAGAAGAAAGTAAACGAGAACAAGTCATCCACGCGCGAGCGGATCCAACTCGCGGCAATCGGTATGGAGGCCGAGTTCGCCCTGATCATGGATGGTGTGCAGGTAAAGCCGGAACAGGTCTTCGGCAGCCCTCGCAGGTTCATCCGTGAGAAGATGATGCACCGGCGCGGAAGATCGTACCACTTGCCAACGGGCGGCGCTGTGTACTTCGACACTGGAGTGATCGAAGTCGCGACACCGGTGATCGAGATTGAGCGCGGATGCGCCGCACGCGCCGGCCGCTCACTCTGGGAAGCCATTCTCTTCGTCCGGCAGGAGCTCGACGTATGGGAGCAGGCGCACGATGCCGACCTGCAGCTCGCGGGATTCAGCACCCACTACAACATTTCGTTCGAGTTGCCTCCGCACGAGCAAGGAACCACCAGGACGGTCGAACAGCTCGCGTATCTGCTCTCACACATCCTTCCGGTACCCGTGATGCTGCTCGCGGCAAACCGACGCTCGACCGGAATTGGAGTGCGTCCCCGCGGCGACCGCATCGAGGTGACCGCTGACTTCACGCCTGACGCGCCGCTCATGATCGCGACCGCGACCCTCATCGTGGGCATCGTCCGCGAAGTGATGCGTTGGCCGAGTTATGAGATCAGCCAGTTGGACAGCACCGACATTCCGGTGATCAAGGGTTTTCACCCGATGCCGCACACGACGCGCAAGGGATGGCTCGCGCGCTTCGACTGCTACCCGCGGAACCCATTCACTTGCGACATCGACCGCGATCACTGGACAACGACCGATGGCCGGTCAATGACACTTAGGGAGATGGCGGGATTGATCACGAAGCACTTCTGGCCGTACATCAGACGCTACTCGGATCCGTTCACTCTGCGTCTGATTGGATCGGTGATGAAGGGCCGCGCCCCATCCCTCCTCGATCTCGACGACCGTCCACCAGGTTATGAAGACGTCGGACGGCTCTGCACCTGGGACAACCTCTTTCCAGAACGGGTGCTCCCGCGGTCGCAGTATGAGCGGGTGCTCATTCGTGCAATCAACGGAGACAAGCTCCACCTGGACGGCGACTGGTACACGCCGACCGGAATGCGCGGCTGGTCACGAGTGGTGTTCAGGAGAAAAACTGACAACTCGCGCCACATCTTCTCGCTGGATTATTTGCTCGATCATCTCAGGGAATGGGAGCGACCGTATAGAGGCGGGAGGCGGGAGGCGGGACGCGGGACGCGGCTGGACGGCCGCGGGAAACGCGAAGCAGGAAGTAGGAGTCGCGAAACTGGACGCGACGTGTACTGATAGCGCAGCGCTCCCCCTCCCGCTTCCCGCATCCCGCTTCCCTCTAACTCACCGAGCTCTGGCAACCCACATCGCTTTGCTGCGCGGCATCAACGTCGGCGGCCACCGCAGTGTCGGCATGACCGATCTGCGCAACTTCCTCACGCAGTTGGGATTCGACGAAGTCCGCTCGCTGCTCCAGAGCGGCAACCTGGTCTTCGACAGCAAGACCCGCACGGGTGCGGAGCTGGAGAGATTCCTGGAGGCCGAAGCATCGAAAAAGTTCGCCATGGAGATGGACTTCTTCGTCCGCACGCCGGAGGAGTGGAAGAGCATCATCCGGCAGAATCCGTTCAGAAAAGAGGCGGAGCTGGCCCCCGCGCACCTGGTCGTGCTCCTCTTCAAAACCGCACCGTCCGAGGAAGACGTCACCGCGCTTCAGGCCGAGATCACGGGACCAGAGGTGGTGCGAGTAAAGGGACGCCAGATCTATGCTCTCTACCCAGCCGGCCAGGGTCGATCGCGGTTGACGAACGCCGTCATCGAGAGAAAAGTGGGGCGCTGCACCGGGCGGAACTGGAATACCGTTCTCAAGCTGGCGATCGTCGCCAAATCCGGGTCGACGAAGCTCACCCCAGTCGCCGTCCGAAAGCGGATCTGACTCGGCTGCCGAATACGGCTACTGTAAAACATGACTAGCGGACGGGGCTTAACTGCAAAATAAAAACTACCGGCCAGGGGCTGAAG
>CADDZN010000214.1 GCA_902812375.1 bacterium
GATTGAAGCGGGAGGCGATAGCTCTCCAGTCTTCGACGGTCTTTCTTTTCTCCTCGGGTATCCAAGGAAGCGTGATCCATTGATGGCCAATGCGCTTCGAGTCGTCGATTGCTTTCTGCCAGTTGTCAAGGGCTTCCCAGCCGAGGTGAGTGGAAGGCGACGTGAGATGGTTTTTTTCGAGGAGCTTTCGGACCTCGGCAGGGCTGCGGCCGAAATAACCGGCGAACTCCACTTCCTTGTAGCCGATGTTGGCGACCTTGGCGAGAGTGCCGGGCATATCGGCTTTCATGAGGTCGCGAACGGTGTAGAGCTGTAGACCAATGCGATTGATCTTGCGCTTGGGAGCGAGGATCGGAGTCGCGGCCATTGCGTCGCGAGTGACGGCACCGAGGGCGACTGCTCCGATGGTTGCGAGGAAATTACGGCGTGTCTGCGTCATAACACCGGGTGAGAGAGGTTGCGCCTAGTATGGAGAAGGGACTGGCGGGGCGCAATAAATGGGACGCGGGACGCGGGATGAGGGACGCGGGACGCGGGATGCGCCGGAGTGTACGGCGCATCCCGCGTCCCTCATCCCGCATCCCTCATTATGGCTCCTCGAAGCCCTCGGTCGTCAAGAGAGGGAATCTTTCAATGAATGGGGTCATGCGCTACAAACTTTTCGCTTCCGTTTCGTTCGTCACCGTTGGCATGCTCGTCAGCGGTTGCTCCCACAACAAACCAGCCACCGCGCCTACCGCGGCGTCTTCTGCCGATCGCACGGCTATGGATGCAGCGGATCGCGAAAATGCGCGGATCCGCGAAGAGGCTGAGCGCTCGGCCGCCGCCGCTCGCGCTGATGCAGAAAGGGCGGAGAAAGCGCGCACTGAGGCGCGGGCGACGATTACCGCCCCGGTGCGCTTTGAATTCGACCGCTCCGAGCTCACCGATGAAGGGCTTCAGCTTCTCGACGCCAAGGTAGCGGCGATGCAGGCGAACCCGAGTGTTCGCGTTCGCATCGAAGGCAACGCGGATGACAGCGGATCAGACGAGTACAACATGGCGCTCAGTCAGAGGCGCGCGGCCGTAGCGCAACGTTACATGAGCGAGCGCGGTATCGATGCTTCGCGGCTCCAGATCGTGAGCTACGGAGAGGAACACCCCGTGTGTACCGCGAGCCGTGACGAGCCCTGCCGCGCGCAGAATCGTCGTGACGAGTTCGTGATCCTCTCGGGCCTCTAAGCCGCCGGGATTTGCGAAAGAAAAGCCGCGCCTGGATGGCGCGGCTTTTTTCGTCTGCGGTTTTGCCCACTCATTGTGAACCCTGCCAAGAATGTAGGCAGAGCGCTCAGCGAATCGTTCGCAGATAATCAGCGAGACGGTTGTAGCTCAGATTCACTCCTTCCTTCATGCCGCTCTTCAAAGCCGCGTCGCGAGCTTCCTTCGACGGATACAGAATAATCGTCGTGACCGTAGTCGTATCATCGTCCTCCTCGGAAAACGTGACCGTGTTTGTGGTAGACGCCCAATCGCCGCCCCACGATTCGGTGTTCACCAGACGCTCGGGTGGAACGACCTCGCGATAGACGCCATTCATTGCCATCTCGCTTCCATCGCTATTCCTCCAGGCGAAACGCCAGGCGCCGCCCGGTCGGAGGTCGATCTCACACAGCGTCATGCTCCAACCTTCGGGGCCAAGCAGCCAATGCGGAATGTGCTCGGGCTTGGTGAACGCATCGAACACCAACCGCCGCGGCGCGTCGAAGGAGCGCGTGAGAACGATCTCACGGTCCGACGGCGTAGTGACAGTGGTGGGGAACACTTTACCTGCGGCGGGCATGGCTCTTCTCCTTTTCCTTTAAGTGTTGTAGGTAGTTGTCCAATCGTTTGTAGCTCGCGTCCCAGAATCGTCTATAGCCCTCAGTCCATTCCGCTACCTCTTTGAGTGGCGTGGCCTCGAGCCGGCGCGGTCGCCACTGTGCGTCGCGACCCTGCGCGATCAGGCCCGCCTGCTCCAGAACGCGGAGGTGTTTCGAGATGGCTGGGCCGCTCATGTCGAACGGCTCGGAGAGCTCCTTTACCGTAGCCTCTCCCGACGTGAGGCGGGCGAGAATTGCCCGGCGGGTGGGATCGGCGAGCGCGGCGAAAGTGATGCTGAGGCGATCGTTTCCTCCGCGCCGAGTACCATTGCCCTTTAGCCGTCTGATTCGCGCGTTTGGTGATTTCATCGCAGATATCGTAGAAAGTAGTGAGCGGCTATGCATAACCATACGGTTAGATAACTTGATGGTTATATACGTTAGATGATAACGTTTATCAAGAAAGGGCGCTCGTTTCTTCCCGGCTGAGTTCTCTCCGCCAAACAAGTGCGTGTTGGGCCCGACCCTATGGCTTGGAAGACGGTCTCTGGTATGAAAAAAAGCTAGCAGAAACCCCCATTTTTTTTAGATTGCCCCGCTGGGTAGTCGTAGCCGACCAGCCAGGCACTCAACAACTCCTGCGCCAGAGTATCAGCAAACAGCGACACTGCTAAGACTCCTAATCCGGGGGGAACCATGAGACTCGCAAGACGCTTCAGGCGTACGGCATTCTCCCTTACAACGCTCGCCATTGCGGTTTTGCTGGCGGGCTGTGCTGATCAGCAGCCAACCGCACCGACGACCGCGGGACTCGCTCAAGCCCAAGTCGGATCGGTAATCAAGAGTAGCGTCGTGGCTACAACGATCGTTTGTCTACCAAGCGATAAGTGCAAGACAACCACGCGCACCACAGAAGTCAGAGAAAAAGTTGCTGGGTCTGACAGGGCGCTCAGAGCAGGACTTCGGACTACGGCAGAAACCAATAGCGCCTTGAGATTACTACCTGTCTCAAGAAGTGCGCTCTCAAATATCCACGTCTCCGGCCGGACCCTCAGTTTCGACGCTGCGAAAAGGGGAAATGTCTGGCATCTGGAGGTCACGCATGACTCTGTTGCGAAAGGCAAGGTCTCCGCGATTCGCCTATCGTTGAATGGAAAGCCGCTCGTGGCTTCAAATGCGCAGTGGAAGGAAGTCGCCGGCGCATGGTATCGCGAGCACTCCGACATCACGCTCTACAGCGCCGGGCATGTCGCGGTTCGGCAGGAAATGGTCTCCACCCCAACTGCCGTGCTCGGACCAGACCCGACTGACGTCTCCCCAGTGACGCTCACGCTTCGGTCCGTTTATGCGCCGGACGAATACGATCCAAACGGGTCGGGCGAAGCTTGCCCGGAGATGATGATGGGTGTTTGCACTTTCATGCAGTCAAACAACCCACTTCCCGCTCTTGAAGCGGTTTGGCAAGGACTGGAGGGCGCCGCGACTTCAATCGCAAATTTCTTCAATAGTCTCTGGGCCGGCGACGCCAGTGACGTCGCGATGGAATTAGCTCAAACTACTGCGGCATTAATAGAAGCGTCGGTTAATCCGAGTCTGTTGAATATCGCGCAGGCAATAGCAACCGCCGCGGAGGGCGTCATAACGAACCAGATTTTGGAGGATATAGGTGTCCAGATTGCTGATTGGCTCGAACAGTACCCGATAATACCATGATCAACGAGAGGACTGGAATGGCACGACCTCCAAGAGGATGGCTTAAGGGTGTCCTCGTGACAATTCTGGTTTTCTGGTACTCGGGCCTAACCTGGGAAGCCTTCATATCTCACGAAATCTCGCGGGTCAGGCTAGCAGGATCCATCGTCATGATAGTCGGACTCTGTCTAACGGCTCATCAGGCTCTTACCAACGACGACTATGCGAAATCGAGAACGACTCGGATCGCTCGGTACATATTTTTTGTTGGCCTCTGCATTAGCATCGTGTCGAGTAATCTCAACTGACGTTCGGCCTCGACTAAAGCCGAGGAGCAAGGCTTGTTGAAATAGCTGGGGCGGGACTCGAACCCGCGACCCCGGCATTATGAGTGCCGTGCTCTAACCAGCTGAGCTACCCAGCCTCGCCACGCGATGCGGTACGCCAAAATACCCACCTTAGTTCGCAGCAGTGCGAATTGCGAACTAAAGTGGGTATTTGCATGTAAGCATCACAGCAAATGGCGGGGGCGGGATTTGAACCCGCGACCTTCGGGTTATGAGCCCGACGAGCTACCAGGCTGCTCCACCCCGCGATAAGGAGCGTAAGCTAATCAGCGAGGTTTGTCGCCGGAAGTGCTCGGCGAATCACCGAAACGATAAAGAATCTCCTTGTCGCCGCGCACCATCCCGAATTCTTCGCGCGCGATCCGCTCCATCGTCGCACTATCGCTCTTCACCAGTCGCAGGAAGCGGCCAAGCGAATCCACCTGATGCTGCAGTGAGTCGACTTCGCGCGTGAGCTTACCGGTACGATTCCTCAGCACGTAGAGATCTCTCGTGCTGTATTCCCCGCCCTGCACCGCGAAATAAATCGCGATTGCGCAGAGCGCCGACCAAATGATCTTCTTCATCGCAGGCTAGAGACTCACGGCATCATCATCGAGCAACGCATGACGTTTCCGACTATCCAGCATCGCACACCTGTCGGATCTCGTCACCGCGAAACTACAGCCCGTAGATCGACCCGCCCGGGTATTCAGCCGACGCGCCCAACTGCTCCTCGATGCGCAGGAGCTGATTGTACTTCGCAACTCGGTCGGTCCTGCTCGCCGAGCCCGTCTTGATCTGTCCGGCACCGGTCGCGACCGCGAGATCGGCAATAAACGTGTCCTCCGTCTCGCCGGACCTGTGCGAGATGATCGACTGATATCCGTTGGCGCGCGCCATCTCGATCGCTTCCAGCGTCTCGGTCAATGTGCCGATTTGATTGAGCTTGATCAGAATCGCGTTCGCCACATCTGACTCGATTCCGCGCGCGAGGCGTTCCGTGTTGGTGACGAACAAATCATCGCCAACGAGCTGTACTCGGTCGCCGAGCTCCGCGGTGATCTTCGCCCAGCCATCCCAGTCGTCTTCCGCCAATCCGTCTTCGATCGAGACGATTGGGTACTCGTCGAGCCATCTCCGGTAAAGCTCCACCATCTCGTCCGAGCTCAGATTTCCCGCGCCACTTTTCTTGAAGGTGTAAGTCCCATTCTTGTACAACTCCGATGCAGCGGGATCGAGCGCGATCGCGATCTCCTTCCCCGGGTCGTACCCCGCCGCCTCGATCGCTTCGACAACGACGCGCAGTGCTTCCTCGTCGTTCTTGAGGTCGGGAGCAAATCCGCCTTCATCACCCACGCCGGTAGACAACTTCCTCTTCACGAGAACCTTCTTGAGCGCGTGAAAAACTTCCGCGCCCATCCGGAGAGCTTCACGAAAGGTCGCAGCTCCGATCGGGACAATCATGTACTCCTGAAAGTCGACTGTGTTGGTCGAGTGCGCTCCACCATTCAGGATGTTCATCATCGGAACCGGCATCGTGCGCGACATCGGTCCGCCGAGATACCGATAAAGCGGTAAGCCAACATCCATCGCTGCCGCGCGTGCAGTTGCCATCGACACCGCGAGAATTGCGTTGGCGCCCAATTTCCCCTTGTTGTCGGTACCATCGAGCTCGATCATCGTACGATCGATGGTCATCTGATCGGCCGCGATGAGTCCGGAAAGCGCCGGAGCTATTCGCTCCTCTACGCTCTGCACCGCCTGCTCGACGCCCTTGCCGAGGTAACGTTCGGCGTCGCCGTCACGCAGCTCGAGCGCTTCGTGTTCGCCCGTCGACGCGCCACTCGGCACCGCCGCGCGACCGAACGCGCCGCTCGTCAGAGTGACATCGGCCTCAATGGTTGGATTTCCGCGACTGTCGAGAATTTCGCGCGCTTTGATATCTGCAATACTGGACATTTATGGTGGTTGGTTCGTGGTCTATCTGGT
>CADDZN010000215.1 GCA_902812375.1 bacterium
TCGTCTGCCAGGCGATTCTGCCGCTGGCCAAGTCGACTGCGCTGACAAGCCCATACGCGCCGGATGGTGCGGCCGCGACGGTGCCCCCCCACCATTGCGCCGGCTCCTTCAGCTCTTCGTGTTTGAGCCAGTACTTGAACGGCTGATAACTCCCGTCGACGAACATGTAGTGAGTTCGCGGATCGTAGGCGGTAGGACTCCAGTCGGATCCGCCGAGCGGGCCGGGCGCGACGACGACGCCATCGGTGTCGGGCGGCTGCATGTAGTTGAGGAACGGCACGAACTGCGCGCTCTTGCGGATCGGTTTCCCTGTCGCGCGATCCACCACGTACACAAATCCATCCTTCCCGGCCTCGGCAACCGCTTTGACGGTGCGTCCGGCGCCGTCGGGAACTTCGACGAGCACCGGTGGCGTAGTCGCGTCGTAATCCCATACGTCGTGCGAGACTTCCTGGTAGAACCACTTCACCTTGCCGATCTTGGGATCGAGCGCGACGATGGCGTCCGAGTAGAGATTGTCGCCCGGGCGAATCGCGCCCTCGAGGTCCGGCGCGGGATTGCCGACGTTGAGAAAAACGAGTCCGCTCTCGGGATCGTAGGCCGGATGATGCCACATCGGAGCGCCACCGTGCATCCAGGCGTCGGGATACTTGGCGCTGTCCGCTTTTTCTTTGGCGATGTCACGGTGGAACGACATTCCCCAATCGTCGGTCTCGCGCCACTTCCCCCACCAGCCGCCGTCGGCCGGAGAGGGAACAGTATAGAACCGCCACAGGCGGTGGCCGTCATTCACATCGTAGGCATCCACATAGCAGCGACAGCCTTGCTCACCGCCACTGACGCCGACAATGACGCGTCCGCCCACGACGAAGGGCGCGCCGGTCATGTGGTAGCCCTTGTTGTTGTCGCCGACCGTGGCGCGCCATAGCTCGTGGCCGTTCCTGGCGTCGAGCGCGACGAGCCGCGCATCAATCGTTTCCATGAACACGCGACCGCCGTAGATCGTGGGGCCTTTGTTATTCGTCGCGCAGCAATCGGCTGTGGTACGACCGGCGTAATCGTAGGCGTACTCCCACTTTTTGGCGCCGGTGCGCGCGTCGAGCGCGAAGACGTGGTTGAGCGCGGTCGTGAAGTACATCACGCCGTCGAGGACTATCGGAGTGGTCTCCGAGGCGTGCGGGATCCCCGAGTGGTGCACCCACGCCGGTTTCAGCTCGGCGACATTCGCGGCTGTGATCTGGTCGAGCGGGGAAAAGCGCTGATTCGTGAAGTCTCGGCCGTACTCGGGCCAGAGATTCGGATCTCTTATGGCTGCCGCTCGCGTTTGCTCTGCAGAGCTAACATCCACACGCGCCTCATCGCTAGGGCGCGCGGCTTCGCCGCGCGCGCAGGACAGGGCCGCGATCAAAAGGACGACGGAGCGATTCACCGGGTTGTTGCCTGACGTTCAAGTCCTCCTTTGTGCCAGCAATCGCCGTTCCTCTCCGCCCCCTCGCAGAGGACTGTTCGTAGCGAAACAATGCAGGCTGCGCACAGTCGGACTCCACGCCGTTACGCGCGAATTCGCAGGCTGTTGAGGCGTAGCCAACCCCTGCCCATCATTCACGCTTATCGAGCCGACGCGCGAACCGTAGTGTCACCCGTAAGGGAACTTTGCGCCGACGCTTGCTGTGATTCGTCACTACGCAGAGCAAGGCAAATCGCGCCCCTAGGAGAATAGCGTTCCAGCGTTTTTAGGGGACACCAGAACCACGCGGCCCCTGCTTCGACGCAAGGACGCGCGGCGAAGACGTAACCGCGGCCGCCGGTAACGCTCCGCCACGCACGAGGATCGTTGGCGATCGTGCGGGCCTAGCAGGATGCGATGGTCGTGGACGCGATCCTTTGACTTCATCTTCGATCGGGGAATTGTCCACGTTGGTACGCCGCTGTCGAGATCAAATTCAACTCGGGCTTAGGACACCAGAACCATGCCCCAACGAAGCCCGATTTCGATGGATCCGGCTAGACTGATTCAGACAGCGTTAACTCGTTGAAACGAGAAACGGAGCCCATTTCTGGACTCCGTTAATCACATTTGGACTTGTCGAAAGTGGAGGCGCGGGGAATCGAACCCCGGTCCGAGACTAGATCGACCACAGCGTCTACGTGCGTATTCCACTGATTGAGGTCTCCAGTCGCTGGCCAGTGGAAAGCCCACTCCTGGACAAGTCTCCTAAATTTTCGCCGGTTACCGGAAGACGCAGTAACCGACTATCCCGAATTTTCGATACCCTTAAAGCCGCCTCAGGAGGGCTTCTCTAAGGGCAGGTGCAGCAACTCCTAAGAGTTACGCAGCCAGTGCGAGGTTGTTGTTCGCAGTTAAAAAATATCTCAGAGGTTTTACCAGGACCTGAGTACCTGGGCACGCGGCCACAGCTTCACTAACCCCGTCGAAGCCAGTCGCCCCCGTTCATCAAGTATAGCCGGATCAGGTGGCCAAGTCAATGAATTTGAGCTCTAGAATCAACATTAAGTCACGCTGGTAAGGCTTTGTCTCACTTTGACTAATCGCTCTCGACCGCGACGGCTGGTCAGGTCTAGCGGCTGGGCCCTGCGAACAGGCTCGCGGCGGGGCGGGAAATAAAAACGGAGCGTCTTTCGACGCTCCGTTTTTACCAGGCTAGGCGTTGCCCGCCCGAGCCAAGCAACAGGTGCTACATCAGGTGCAGCTAATGACGCCAGCAACGGTTACACCCGAGTCACACGTCTTAGCCGACAGAGCGTGCGAGGCGGTCGCCGTCCACGAAGGCGGCGGGCCGTTTACTGCAGTCGCAGTAATGGTCACGTCCTTGGAAGGCGTGAAACCGTTCACGGCCGCGGCATTGGTCGCCGTGCCTGAGAAATATTTGCCGTTCTGATCCGCTGCGTACTGCTCTTCATAGGTGGCCAGGTTACGGAGGTCAGACTTCATAGCGGCTACATAAGCCTTGTCCTTCGTGTTGGCGAACTTCGGAATCGCGATCGCGGCAAGGATGCCGATGATGACGACCACGATCAGAAGCTCAATAAGGGTAAAGCCCTTTTTGTTGCTCATTGATTTCTCCCTGACGGTAGTAAATGCGTTGCGGGCAAAGGGGCCCTGCATGTCCAAGAGACGGCGAGCGGCCGCGCCGCGCAACACCGCGATCCCGCGATACCCATCGAATTTGGACCGATTCCATAAGTCGTGGTAGGACAGGGACTTAGCAACAGGTACGCTGTGGAGTTTAGCACGAGGAGCATGGCACTTTGCCAGAGTTTTTGCGTAGTGCTGCACAGTAAAAACCCTTAAGCCAGTGGACAACCTTATTTGTCGGCCATCCCCACCGCATCCAGCATGAATGCGTAGCGGAACGCTGCCTCGTGCAATCGGTCGTAACGTCCCGAGCTCCCACCATGTCCCCCCGCCATGTTCACCTTGAGCAGCAGCGGATTCGAATCGGTCTTCATCGCGCGCAGCTTCGCCACCCACTTGGACGGCTCCCAGTAGCCCACCTGGGAGTCATTCAATGATGTCGTAACCAGCAGCCACGGATACGCCTTCCGCTCGACGTTGTCGTACGGCGAATACGATCTCATGTACGCGTACTGGGTCGCGTCGTGTGGATCTCCCCACTGTTGCCACTCCTGCGCCGTCAAAGGAATCGAAGCATCCATCATCGTGTTGATCACATCGACGAACGGCACATCGGCAACGACAGCCTTGAACAGATCAGGCCGCATGTTGGTGACCGCGCCCATCAACAGACCGCCCGCACTCCCGCCGTTGGCGATGAGTCGGTCCTTTGACGTGTACTTGTTGTCGACCAGATATTGCGCGACATCGACGAAGTCGTTGAAGGTGTTTTTCTTGTTCATCATCTTGCCCTGGTCGTACCAGGCGCGACCCATCTCCTGACCGCCGCGGATGTGCGCGATGGCGTACGCGAAGCCGCGATCGACGAGACTGAGCACGTTCGAATTGAATGTTGGCTCGGTGGTGGACCCGTATGAGCCGTAGGCGTACTCGAGGAGCGGGTGCGTGCCGTCCTGTTTCCACGTCTTGCTGACGAGCATCGACACCGGTACTCGCGCGCCATCCCGCGCCGTCACCATGAAGCGCTTCACCTCGTACTTCGACGGATCGTAGCCCGGAACTTCGGTTCTCTTCCTGAGCACGCGGCGGCGCGTTCCCATGTCGTAGTCGTAAGTAGATGCGGGGGTCACCAGTGACGAGTAATAGAATCGCAGATTCGGCGTGTCGAATTCCGCGTTCTGAGTCGGGGCCACTGCGTATGCCGACTCGGGGAACGTGATGTAGTGAACTGCATTATTCCGCAGATCGATCACTCGCAATCTGCTGAGCCCGGCCGCACGCTCGGACACCACCAGATAATTCCTGAACGGCTCGACGTACTGGATGAACACAGAGTCCGTTGCCGGAATGAAATCACTCCAGGCTCCGGTGCGGAGTGCGTTATCCCGCATCTGCATGATCTTGAAGTTGCGCGCGTTATCGTTGGTGACCATCAGGAACCGGCCATCGATGTGATCGACCTGGTATTCCACGCCTGGTCTCCGCGTGGCAATCACCACTGGAGCAGCGGTGGGCGTCGCGGTTGGAATCACGCGCCATTCCGACGAAGTAAACCCATCGTCGTAGATGAAGATGTACTTGTCGTCCTTGCTGCGGCTCACGCCAACGTTGTCGAGGACATCCTTCTCATGGAAAACCTCAACGTCGCTCGACTGTGGGGTGCCGAGCACATGGCGCCACACCGCGTCTGCGCGTCGGGCTGAATCGGCTGTCTGATAGAACAGAATGGTGTCGTTCGCCCACGCCACCGATGGTACCACGCGGGAAATCGAATCACCCAGCACGGTTCCGGTGCGGAGATCCTTGACGTAGAGAGTATAGACGCGGAGTGCGGTGGTGTCGTGTAGATAAATGAGCTTTTGCCCACTCGGGCTCACCGAGACGGACGTCACGCCATTGAATTTCTTACCAGCGCCAAGAACGTTCTCATCGAGCACGATTTCTTCGGGCGCGGACAGAGATCCCTTTTTGCGCAGATGAATCGGGTAGTTCTTCCCTTTCTCGCTGCGGTTGTAGTAGTAGTAACCGTGATTGAGTACAGGGACCGAGAGATCGTTCTCCTTGATCCGTGACAGCATCTCGTCGTAGAGCTTCTGCTGGAGCGCCTCCGTGTGCTTCATCTTCGCGGCGGTGTAGGCGTTCTCCGCCTGGAGGTAGGAGATCACCTGCGGGTCGGACTTGTTGCGAATCCAGAAGTAATTGTCGGTGCGGATCTCGCCGTGGAGTGTGTCGATTTTCGGATGGATCGGCGCGATTGGAGGCGTGACATCCTGCGCATGGAGCGGAGTCACCAAGGCGGCGACGACTATAGACAGGAAGGTGGAGGAGCGGGCGAGAAATATCATGCGGCGCATCGAGGCCTCGTGAAGGCGGTCAGAGAACGCGGGTCACTCTGTTTTATCCTCAGGAGTTGTTCAGTGTCAAGCGACGCTTCTCTAGCCACTAACACCAAGAGTTCTGGCCATTAACACCAAAGAGGTCTGGCTACCGAGACGGAAGTTTCTTCCGGATGAAGCGGATTTTTCGGATGCATCGGATACTGCTCGAGCTCAGCGTGGCGTAGGAGAGCATCTCGCCAGGGCTGGATGATTTTTCTAAGGCGATATTTCTAAGGCGATATTTGTACTCGCACCCGTTCTGGCTCAGGATGTTTTTGTTGTGGTTTGGCTTATTCCCTAATCGCCGGCGGGTGCGAGCGGCGACGAGCGCTGGCTGAAAAGACGGACGTACCG
>CADDZN010000216.1 GCA_902812375.1 bacterium
ACGTGCTCGTGGACGAGTATCAGGACACCAACGTTCTCCAGGCGCGGATTCTTCGCGGCATGTGCTGCGGCCATAGCAACATCACCGTCGTTGGCGACGACGCACAAAGCATTTATTCATTTCGCGGCGCGAATTTCAGGAATATCCTCAATTTCCCGAAGCAATTCGCGGGAGCGATGACAGTGACCCTGGAGCAAAACTACCGCTCCACTCAGCCAATTCTGAGCGTCACGAATACTCTGATCTCGCGCGCGGCCGAGCGTTTCACCAAGAATCTGTGGACCGCTCGAACGGGCGGTGAGATGCCGTGGCTTGTTGCCGCGCGCGACGAGCAGCAGCAAACCAGATTCGTCGTCGACCGTATCCTGGAGTTGCACGAAGAAGGCACCCCCCTGCGCGAGATCGCCGTGCTGTTTCGCGCCGGTTACATGTCGGCCGATCTCGAGATCGAGCTCACCAATCGGAAAATTCCATTCGAGAAATGGGGTGGGCTCAAATTCCTGGAAGCGGCACACGTGAAGGATGTGCTGGCGTTCCTCCGAATCCTCGAGAACCCGCGCGACGAGGTGAGCTGGTACCGCTTGCTCTTGTTGCTTCCGGGAATCGGCGACGCCACCGCGCGCGCGGCAATCGATTCAATGGTAGCTGCAGCATGGGAGTCTACGGCGTTCGGACGCTACAACCCACCACCGCGAGCGCGCGCTGCACATGCGTCACTGGTCGCGCTGCTGGACGGGTTGCGCTCCACCACGCCCGTTCTCGACGAGGCGCAGGTAGCCGCCGACATCGCTCGCGTACGCCAGCTCTACGACAACATCCTGCGCGAGCGCTACGACCGCGTCGAGCCAAGGCTCGCGGACCTCGACCAGCTCCAGACTATCGCGGCAGGGTACCCGGATCGCGCGACATTCCTCTCGGCGCTGGCGCTCGAGCCACCCCAAGCAACGCAGGATCTCGCCGGAGGTAGCCGAGAGGAGAACGATTGCCTCATTCTCAGCACCGCGCACTCGGCCAAAGGAAAAGAATGGGACGCAGTGTTCGTCATTTGGGCTGTCGATGGATGGTTCCCCTCCGCCCGCTGTCTGAACAGCGACGAAGAAACCGAAGAAGAGCGACGGCTCATGTATGTCGCACTCACCCGCGCGCGGAATCACCTGAGCGTTACATATCCGCTGAACGCGTACTCGTCGCGGCGCGGGTCCGACTACTCGCTCGATCAGCTTTGCCGTTTCATCGATCGTGGGGTGCGGGACAACATGGAGCGTGTGGCTTTGGCGGGTGATGATAGCCCGGCCGCCGAACCGGCCGTCAGGCAGCCGCTACTCGACCTCCGTGCCCTGTTAAGAGGTCGATTCGGCGGCTGAGATAAAGACCGCTTGCCGGTTTTTGCCCCCATTGACATTATTTGGGTAACCGGAGAGGGCATGCACCGTGGTGTGTCGATCCATTCGATAGCTCTTTTCGCTGTACTACTCGCACCAGGCGCCTGCCATTTACCTCCCGTGCAGCCGGACCAGCTTACTCCCGCCGGCACCGACATCATTACGGGCGAGCAGATCCAGAAAAGCACCGCGACCAATGTATGGGACTTACTCCGCGCTCGTGCGTACAAATACGATTTCAAGGAAGACCGGAACGGAGTTCCCTCTACCATCCAGACTCGGCACGGCCGCTCGAGCGTTGCGCTCCGGGACAGTGATACGCCCCTGGTGCTCGTTGACGGCGCGCGCCTCACCGATTTCCGGTTCCTGCGTCAGATGACGACGGATTCCATCGACATGATCGAGATGATGAATGGCATCACGGGCACTGTCGCGCAGGGTACCAACGCGTCGGCTGGCGTAATTGTCATACACACGAAGGGTACGATCTACTAGCAGGCGCAAACAGCAAAACGCAAAAAAACCGGCAGCGGAATTCCGCTGCCGGTTTTTTTGTTTGTTGCAGACCTCGAGCTACGCTTTCGTCACGTCACAAGCAGAGGCGACATAATTCGGGTTGTTCTGTTCGCTGAACGGCACGGGAATGTTCACATCGGGTCCATAGGTGCCGCCCTTGAAGTAAGTGCCTGTCGGGAATACGGTTTCCGATCCACGGCCATATTGCGTAATGAGTCTGCGCATGTCGCCGAGCCGGTGCGATGTGAGATACAACCAGTATGCGCGCTCCTTGAAGAGCTGATTCACCTGCCCGGCCGCCGTGGGTTGCAGCGTCAGCGGCGCGAATGCGTTTGAACTGTAGCCGCGCACTCCAAGAACCGCGCTGTTGCTGCGCAGAGCATTCAACGTAGCCAGAGCAGCGACAGGGTCGCCCCCATGGAGCTGCGCTTCGGCCTTTATGAGCTGCGCTTCAACACCGTCAGCCACTACGATCGGCGATCCGCGGTCGGGATACTTCATCTGGATGTATTGCTGGGTCGCGTTGTCAAAGCCGACGTGCGATCCCCTGAGATTCCTGAGGGAGTCGGCGACGCGAACGTCCGGCGTCGGATTCGTCTTCACGTTCCCATCGCTCTGGAACGGAAGTCCGTTGCCGCCCTCGTTGTTCGCTTCTCCGAAGCGTGCGACGCTGACAGTAAGAGACCAGGTCGCATTGTTCTGGCGGTTGGTAGTCGCATCGTGAACGTACAGGTACTGGAACTCTGGTGGCACGGCCGCAACAGCGGCCGCGGCGCCAGCAAAGTCACCCTTGTCCAACAATGCACGGCCAAGTCCGACCGACGCGAGGTTCTTGATGGACGCGGGCGGCTTGGTTGCAATTGCCTGATTGAACTTTGACACTGCGCTATCGAGGAGCTGGTCCTTTGACAACGCGCTCCCGAAAGTGAAAGTACCGTCGGGATTTGGAGTACTCATCGGAACGTTCCCGCAGTAATTCTCGGCAAACAGCACGTAGCTCATGCCGCCCAACGCGAGTACCTCTCCGATGCCCGTGCTGTCCGCTGCGCTCGCGGCATACTGTCCGTAAGCTGCTGCCGCGCGCTCTGATGAGACCCGCGCGCGTTGGAGATCGTAGTAGGTGATGTTCAGGCTCGTATTGGTGAGCGTAATCGCGCGCTGATCGATCTCGATACGCGTGGGGAAGGTCTCAGTGTTGATGAACTCGTCGGTAAGGAGTCCAACCGCATGGACCTGTTCGACGTCCGCATTGCCTCCGTTGTACGCGACACCGAAATCGCCGATAGCTCCAGCTCGATACGCGGGCAATGATGCGGGACCAACCAGCACAGGAGGTCGCGCAACGTCGGGGTCAGTAACGGCCAGAATTTTCTTGGTGTCGCAGCCCGTGAGCACCGCCAAGGATGCGACGAGCGCCACGGAGAATCCGGCCAATCGGCGTAGCCGCCGCGGCTCAGGGAATCTCCCCTCGAAGAGTGATTTATATCGCATGGATTTATAGTCTCGTTGGATGTGGTTCTAGAACGACAGGTTTATGCGCGCATTCCAGATCCGGTCTGGAGGTAGCGTAAGAAAGTCAGAAGTGCCGAAGTTTCCGTTCGGTGTTGAGTTGACCTCTGGATCGAACCCGGTGTACTTGGTCCAGGTGTGGAGATTTCTTCCCGCGATCACGAGGTTCGCCGTTTTTCCACCGAGCGCTCCAGCAAAGCGCGTCGGGAGTCCAAAGGTAAACGACAGCTCGCGAAACTTGGTGAAGTCCGCATTCTCGACGTAGCCCGCGTCGCTCGCACCGGTGATCGCTTCGATTGCGGCTGCCTGCGCAGCGAAGGGAGCCGTTTTATCGTAGGCTTCGCGACAGTTCCTGAAATTGCATTGGAACCGGCGAGTGTTGTTGAAGAGCTTGTAGCCACCCTTGTGGTCGAACAGCGCCGACACCTCGACGAACCGCATGATGGAGCAATGCGGGTTGATCGCCCACTCGCGCTTCGGCAGCGGATTGCCAAGATAGACAGCGGTGTCACCGAGGGTGATCTCACTACGCGCAATGATGCCGTCATTGTTCACATCGGTGAATGTGAACGGCCTCGCCCAGTAACCTCCGAGCGGGTACCCAGCGCGATGCTGCTGGATGCTGTTCACAACGATCGGCGGCACCGGAGCTCCGCTTGGCAGAAGGCCAAGGCTCAGGAGCTTGTTGTCGTTGGTCGTTGCAGTCAGCGTCAGATCGAACTTGATCGGATCACTGTCGAGAATTCCCGCGGTAAGCTGCTCCTCCCAGCCTTGGTTCTGCGAGCTTCCAAGATTCTGGAACTGCGTGGTGGTCAAGCCGAGCGACCCGGGGAGCGGTACCGCAACAAGGAGATCGTCCGTGTGCTTGCGATAGTGCGTGATCTCGAGATTGGCCCGATTGCCGAGAATGCCGGCGTCGAAACCGAGCTCGAACTCCTTCGACTTCTCTGGCCGAAGACTGATATTGCCAGTGCCACCAACGATGATGCCCGGCACATCGGCACCGCCGACACTTACCGTCTGTTCGTTGAAATAGGTGATGGCGTCCCGGAAGTTCGGGCGCTGCCCTGACTGGCCATAGGCTGCCCTGAGCCTCAGCGACGGAATGAAACTCTGCTTCGGGTAGAAGCCCTGCTCGTTGACGACCCACGATCCGCTGACCGATGGATACTTGATGAACCCGAAATTCTGTCCGAATGCGCTGTTGTTATCGGTGCGCAAAGCAGCATTGAGGAAAACGCGGTCGGCATACGCGAGCTGCTCGGTGATGTATCCGCCAAGAGTTTTATTGTCGGTGTTGTCCTCCGAGACAGCAAAGCGCGCGGAGGTTCCGCTCAACGAAAACGTTCCCGGCAAGAGAACCGCACCAAACGCTCTCGTGCCGCGGAACATCTCCTTGTTGAACTGCGCGCCGGCGCCAGTGGTCGCCCTGAGGGTGGCCGTGGGATTCCAGACCGCACTCAGGCCTCCATTCGCCGTGTAGTTGTAGATCTGATAAGGGTTCGACGTGCGCTGCCCCTGCGGTAGCGAGCCGAAGTTCACCTGGTTCGGCGGAACGACTTCGTTGTCATGCCTCAGAATGAAATCGAGGCCCGCAGTACCCAGAGCGGTAAGCCAGCTCAGTGGCTGGTAGGTGCTCGATACCGAATTAGTGAAGCGCTGCACGTCCTGCTTCGTGTTGATTGCATAAAGCGCCGGAGGCGGCTGACCAGCGATGTAGCCATGACTGGTCGTGTCGCCGTTGGGGCACAGAATGCCGCCGCCCGCAGTGGGTGTGCACAGCGCGCTTCCCAAGATGCCGCCGGAGACGATACCGAGAACGTCGTTGTCGTTCTGAGGGAACCGCAGATGGTCAGCCAAGTAGCCGGTACCGATCTGGAGGTTCCAGTTATTCCGCAACTGAGCGTTCAGGTTCGCGCGCATGTTCGTGCGCTGATCCTGACTGGTGAAGACGACCCCCTGCTCACGATCATAATCGCCCGCGACGTAATAAGTCGTCTGCTCGGTTCCACCCTGCACACTCGCGCCGTAGCTGCCGCGGTGGCCCTGGATGAACGGGCTCGACTGAACGAGCGGATTGAAGCTCACCAGGGAATCCGGTTTCGGAGTACACGCACCACGGGTTTGAGCGTCCAGCGTGCACCCAGTGGTTCTGGCGCCCGCTGGGGTCACTCCGATCTGCGCGTAGTTGGCCGGATAATTGGTCACGTCCGTGATGTGTCCGCCTTCACCGAAGACGTTCCATCTCGCAGCGCCAGTGCGGCCGTGCTTCGTCGTGATCACGATTACGCCGGGCGCCGCAGCAGTGCCGTAGAGAGCAGCTGCTGCCGGGCCCTTCAGAACAGTATAAGTGTCAA
>CADDZN010000217.1 GCA_902812375.1 bacterium
GTACGCCGTTGCTTCCATTCTCCTGCTGCCCTTCACGGTGCACGCTCAAGAGACGCCCGATCCGCAGCTAGACATCGGCGCGCAGGCGATTGCGGTGGTCACGCGTGAATCCCCGGCGGTACACGGGCAGACCCTCACTGAAGGTTATCTCACGCAGCCTGTCGTCATGGTGCAGCTCGGGCTATGGAAAAACGCGGTAAATCTCAAGAGCACTCTCGATCTGGAGGGCGTCACGCTAAAGCGTGGAGAGCTGAATGCGGGAATATTCGGTGAGGGGTACATCGATCGGCGTCATCCCCACACTTATCTGCACGAGCTCGTTCTAACTGGTCAGAGGCAGCTTGGAGCGGCTTCCGCATCGCTGACGGTGGGCAAGGGATTCGCTCCGTTCGGCACGTACGACCCGATGTCGCGGCCGTTCGAGAAATATCCGATCAATCACCATCTCTCGCAGATACTGGAGCGCGCAATCGCGGTCGCTTCCGTGCGCGCGAAGTCCCTGATGGTAGAGGGCGGAATCTTCAATGGCGACGAGCCACAAGGTCCGGGTGATACTCCAAATCGGGGGCGATACTGGGATTCATGGTCCGGTCGAGTGACCGCGACGCCTTTTTCTCAGGCAGAGATCCAGGCGAGCTACGCCAGACTAAAATCGCCGGAGAACGCGACGGGCGGAGGTGCCGACCAACGGAAGCACAGCGCCTCCATTCGTCTGGAGGACGCGCAGCATTCAGGATACGCACTATTCGAGTGGGCGCGCACGGCAAACTATGTCGGGAGCGACGAAGCTTTCGCCTATACATCGCTACTCGCCGAGACGTGGACACGGTATGGGGCGGTAAATGGCGCGTTGCGCCTGGAGCGAACCGAGCGGCCCGACGAAGAACGCCTACTTGATCCGTTCAGAACACCAGTGCCAGCGACAGATCTGAGTATTGCGGGTCGCTCGCGGTGGAACATTGTTACCGCGCGGATTGCCGCGTCGGTTACGGTGGGTCGCGTCGCGCTCGATCCGTTCGCGGAAGTCGCGCGCATGCATGTGAGCGAAACGCTCAAGCCCTCTGGATTTGATCCGCGCGCGTTTTACGGATCGGCCAATATGTGGAGCGTTTCAGTCGGCGCAAAGATTTCCCTGGGAATGGCGCATATGCGGATGGGACGTTACGGCGCCGCCATTGCTCCTCAATCACAGATGAAAATGGATCACGAAGAGATGCCAGGAATGAAAATGGGCAGCGCCTCCGATCCGAGTGTGGTCGGCAAATGACGATCGATATTCCTACTGCGAGAGCTTCGGCCCGGGTTATCCGGAGCGCGCTATTCATCGCGGCGTCAGGCTGGCTCGTCGCCTGTCATGACGAAGCGTCATCTCCCCAACCCGGTGGATCTCAGACACTCCCGGTCCTCGGACACGGCGCGGTCTCCGAGCGCTTCACCGCGGAGGTGTGGGTGCAAGGCGACATCGCTTACACCACAACCTGGGGGAATCGTCAGGCGACGGGCAATGCCATAAAAGTCTGGGATGTCTCTTCTAACACGCCGGCGCTGGTCGATTCGGTGATTGTCCCAATGGCTGTCACTCTCGGCGATATCCAGGCAAGCGATGACGGCAAGCTGCTTATAGTTGCGACTGAGTTCGCGCCGGGCTCGATCATCATTTATGACCTGACGAATCCGGTCAAGCCGCAGCTCATTACCCGCTACTCGACCTCGCTCACCGCCCCGGGCGTTCACACCGCTGAAGTGCAGCGAGTGAATGGTGTGCTCTACGCTTTTCTCTCGGTCGACCCGGCGAGTGGGTCACCGGCTCGCCTGGTGATCGTCGATCTATCCAACCCCGCCGCGCCAGTTCAGGTGTATAGCGCAATCATGGGGAACCCTTTCGTGCACGATGTCTTTGTGCGCGATGGATTTCTGATTACCGCGCTCTGGGATGATGGAATCACCATTTGGGATATTGGTGGCAACGGCAATGGATCTCCCGGGAATCCCATTCCAATCGGCAGCCTGAAGACTGTAGGTGGTGAAGTCCACAACGTCTGGTGGTATCGCAACCCCTTAAGCGGAGAGAGGCGGTACATGTTCATTGGTCAGGAAGGGCCTGGCGCAGTTGGGTCCTACTCAACCGGTGACATTCACGTGGTGGATGCGAGTAATCTCGCCGCACCACGTGAGGTTGCGTTCTATCATGTCGAGGGCGCTGGAACGCACAACTTCTCTGTCGACGAGGCGCGCGGAATTCTTTACGCGGCTTATTACAACGCCGGGGTCAGGGCAATAAACATCAACGGTGATTTGTCGAGCTGTGATGCGAGCAGCAAAAGTCCTGATGGTCGCTGCGACCTTGGAAAGATGGGCCGCGAGGTAGGCCACGGTCTCGATGACCAGGGGCCGGTGTACGTATGGGGCGTGCAGCTAGCTGGCGGGCGGATTTACGCCTCCGACATGCTCAACGGAATCTGGAAGCTCGCAGCCGTTCCGTTCATGCCGGACTGAAACAGGATCCCGTTCAAACCGTACGGGAGGACTGGCTGTCCAAGTCGTCACACCCGCACGGAGTAAGTAATGAAGAGGCAAATAAAGGGCGCCGCGATCGTAGCGGCTCCGTTTCTGATTGGCGGAACCGCTCACGCACAGTATTCCAGTGACTACACATCCCCACGTCATGCCGTCGTCGACGCATCGGGGGCACGCACCGTAGAAGTCGAGGCCGGCGCCGGCAGCCTCCGCGTCGAAGGTAAGCCAGGCCTTCGGCAGGTAGAGGTAAATGGAACTGCACGGTCCTCATCTCAGCGATTCCTTAGCGAGATCCGGTTGATCGCCGAGCGCAGGGGCAATGTCATTTTCATCAAGGCCGATATGCCGGAGCAACGGGGTTTTGACGACTACAATTTTTCCGCCGCCCTCGATCTCGTTATCCAGGTTCCGCAGGGAATGAACGCGGACATCAGTGACGGGAGTGGTGACACCAGAGTCTCGGGCGTCGGTGAGTTGGACGCGACAGATGGCTCCGGTGATTTTTCCGTGGACGGCGCGGCGGGGACGGTTCACATCACGGACGGCTCCGGAACACTTCGCATTGAAAACGTCACTGGTGATGTGCGCGTGAGAGACGGCTCGGGTGAGATCGATGTGCGGAACGTCACAGGATCCTTCACGGTTGAGAGCGACGGGTCGGGCGGGATCACTGCGACTGATGTGCGAGGCTCCGTCATCGTGGAGCATGATGGCTCTGGAAACATCGATGTATCCAAGGTTGGCCGAGACTTCAGAGTCGAGTCGAAAGGCAGTGGAGAAATCGACTACAGCTCGGTTTCGGGTCAGGTCGACATTCCTGAGCGTCGTCGTGGGTACCGCCGAGGAGACGACTAGCGGGAATTCTCCTGAGGTAGCGACAGGGTTCGTGCACGTTTATTGCCGCTGTCCGCCTCGAACAGTGTGCAATCCACGGTAAGGTTCGCTCGAACCCAACTTTCCTGCCTCCAACGGAGAACGAAATGCGCTTTCTGGTAATGAGTCTTTGTGCGCTCGCAGCGTTGCCTGCGTCGTCCAGCGCGCAGCAATCTTCTCGATTTTCAGCAACAGGACCAACCATTCAGTCCGCCGCGGTTGGATTCCGACGGGCTGAGGCGAAGGTAGACGGATCGACCAAGGCAACAGCGCCGCTGGTTAGGCGTCATCAGGGCCAGGACGTTGCGCTAATGGCGGTCGGTGTCGGAGCGATGATCGCCGGAGCACTGATTGGAGATACTCCCGGAACAATCATCCTGATCGGCGGCGCCGCGATGGCGCTCTTCGGTTTGTACCACTACCTCGAGTAAGCTCGAGAATCCCGGCGCCGTCCCGTGATCGCAGCGAGGCGGCGCCCGAGGTTCAGGCTTCACCCGTGATGTGTAGCGTCCCTGAGCTCACCATAACAGAGCAGCCACCGACGCGAATCGCGGCGAGCTGTCCGCGCTTGAGATCAACCTCCAGCTCGATCCGGCTGGGACGTCCCATCTCTACGCCTTGATCTACGGTCCAGCGAACCGTCCCATCTCGCGTCTCGGAGCGTAGAGCGAGAAACCCCGCGAGCGCCGCGCACGCGCTACCCGTCGCCGGATCCTCTCCGATCCCGAGACCCGGTGCGAACATTCTCGCTCTGATGTGGCCGCCCTCGAAGATGTTGCTCCAGTCGTCGGTGCTGAAGACAAACATCTCTGGCGCCCAGTAATCGCGAAGCGCGGCTTCCCACTTGAGCGGGTCGACTTTGACCCACGAGAGCATCTCTGGCTTCTTGATTGGAATGAACAGAAAAGGCACCCCGCACGACACTGCCTCCGGCTCGATCATATCGTCCGCGACGATATGACTCGGCTCCAGCGAAAGTATCTCACATAGAGTCTCAGGCGGTGGCGGTGGATCCTTTATCTCCGGGAGACGTGCCGCTGTGAGCTGTGAGAAAACTGGCTTGCCGTTGGTCGAACGGATGGTCACGGCAACGGGACCTACTCCTTCTTCGAGCACGACTCTCGTGTCCTCCCCGGAAAGAGGAATCTCGCCGATTGTGGCGAGCACAAATGCGCAGCCGACTGTTGGATGGCCGGCAAAAGGGATTTCCTTGCCGGGTGTGAAAATCCTGACTCGTCGCGTATTCGCTTTTGCGTCCGGAGGAAAAACGAACACACTCTCGGAGTAGTTGAACTCGCGCGTGATCGCCAGCATTTGCCGATCAGAGAGTCCACGCGCGTCAGGAATAACCGCGAGCGGATTCCCTCCGTGCAAGCGGTCCGTGAAGACGTCGGCGGTGTGAAAGGCGTAAGACATTCAGCGCTAGATTATGCGGACGCCAGCCTCTGCTGGCTACTGGCTCGTGCACTTTCTCAGGCCAATGAACTATTTCTGCTTGAGCAAGAGAAGCGGGGAAGCCTTGTCGGCCTCGAGCTGTTCCATGGTACATTGGCGCGGCGCTTTGTCGGGTCTCCATCTCAGGAACTTGGTGCCGTGCCGGAAGCGGCCGCCGGTGAAATGGTCGTACTGAACTTCGACGACGAGCTTCGGCGCCAGCGGTTGCCATTGCGCCGAGCGCTCGGTGCTCCAGCGACTGGGACCACCAGGGGCCTGGCCAGTGAATCCTGGCTTTTTTACCAACTTCTTCAGCCTCGGCGTCAGCTCCTTCTTCTGCTCGGTCGTCAGGCTCGAGCAGAAGCCGACGTGATCGAGTAATCCATCTTTGTTGTAGAGACCGAGCAGTAATGAGCCGACAAGCTTCCCCTTGGATGCGTATCTGAACCCACCTACGACGCAGTCGGCAGTGCGGAGTTGTTTGACTTTAACCATCCCGCGTCGCTCACCCGAGTGATATGGCTCGCTGAGCTCCTTGGCGATGATGCCATCGAGACCGCCGCCGACATTCTGGAACCACCGCTTCACTACAGAGAGCTTGGTCGTCGCTGGAGAGAGTCGCACTTGCCGACTTGATCCGAAGTATCTGCCCGCGAAGTCTTCGAGTCTTGGCCTCCGCTCGGCGAGCGGTTGCTTTGCGAGCAAGGTGCCGCGGTCGCTGACCAGTAAATCAAAAGCAATGAACGATGCAGGCGTCTCCGTCGCCAGCTTTGTTATTCGACTGGCCGCGGGGTGAATCCTCAGGAGCAGGTCGTCGAACGAAAGATTGCCGTCGACAGGCACCACGATCTCGCCGTCGAGAACGAATTTGCTGGGGGTGAGGACGAGGAACTGCTCGATCAGTTCCGGGAAATATCTCGCG
>CADDZN010000218.1 GCA_902812375.1 bacterium
GGTTGCGGGTCTCCAACGGCTGCGGACAACTACGAGCCCTGGCTATATGATCACCAATGGCGACGGAAGCGCGACCAGATTCTCCGCGCTCGGAGCAGTGGCCGCTGATTACACGACGCTCACGTATGATTCGCCGTCAGCAACTTATACAAGGACATATCCCGACGCGTCGCGCGCTCTTTTCAACGCTTCCGGCATCCAAATATCGTTTATCGAGGCGAATAACCTCACAACGTCCTATGGATATGACGCCAGCGGGCGTATTCAGAACATCACCGACCCGTACCGCAAGCAGCCCAACGGGAGCGCAACTTCAATTGGCTTGTATTATGGTACGAGCGGTCTCGGCGGCATTCAGGAGCCCGGACCCGACGGCACGCAATGGATGGGTCGCACTACGGCGTTCGTAGTAGATAGCAACCGGTGCTTGCTGAGTGCGGAGGACCCCGACCACGTGTTGACGAGGTTCACATGCGACGCGAACGGTCGGCTCTCGACAATCACGGATCGGAAAGCTGGCGTTACAACACTGGTTTATGATCCGACCTCCTGGAAGCTATCTCAGACGATCGAACCGCAAGTCGCGGTAGACGCCGGCGGCGGTGCGACCACCTTGGTCAATCCGGTCATTAACTACAGCCCGTGGCAAACACAAACCCCGTCGATCGTTTCGTCTATTTCAGCGAGCGTGACAGATCCCGCTGGCCGAGTGACGAGGTTCGTGCCCAACAGATTCGGCCAGGCTACCGACATCACTGATCCGACCGGATTACACACGTATGTAACGATAAGTGGTATCCGTCCGACTCAGATCACGCATTCAGACGGAAGCGTCGACACCTTTATGTACGATACCCGTGGACGCCTGACGAGGAGCACTCCCGCTGGCGGATCGCTAACCGACTATCAGTACAACTCCATCGGCTTATTGACCTCAGTAAGTGGCGCGGGGACGAGGGTTGATAGTCTTTACTACAACTCGTTCAACGAGGTTTATCTAGAGGTTTTGACGGGCACGCCGCGACAGACTATGAGCTACACCTTTGATCCCAGTGGAACGCGCGGAGTAGCTACGGCGACGGACAACGCGGGGCACACAACGAGTTACACATACGACCCGAAGTTTGGCAACCTGGCGACTATCACGATTCCTGGTAACAGAACCACGAGCAAGGTGTTTGACGCCGTGGGCCGCGATTCGGTAGTCACGCCCGCGGGTCTGGCTTCGCAAACAACGGTGTACGACGTCCTCAACAGAGTGTTATCGAGCTCTGCTGCCGGATCGACGATGTCGTATGGGTACGACAATCTGTTTCAGACTGATTTTTACGACGCGAACAGTAACCACTACCATACCGATTTCAACGCGCTGGGCTGGCCGACGAATGAGTGCGATGCATTTTCAGCGTGCCGTACTACTCGCTATGACGCCAGTGGACTTCCAATGAGCACGACGAATCGGCGCGGTCAACTGCTTTCTGTTACGCGCGATGGCGCGGGAAGGATTACGACGAGAAGCGGCGCTGGCGTGAATACCGACAATTTCAGTTATTCGAGCAACGGTCACGATATGGTGGCATGGAACGCCATTGAACGAGATTCTATTTTCGTTAATCCCGGCTCCCAGTCAACGGCAGCAACAACTACGGTCGTCAGCTGGATCGATGGCAAGCGTTATCAGGTATATCATCGTGCACCAAAGGCAGTTGCCGATGTTGATTCCGTGAAAATAACGAGTAACACAGGCACCACTTTCAACGACCGCATTGCTTCATACACGTCGAGCGGATTTCTGAGCTCATTCCAGGTCGCACCAGGCGCAGTCCTTTCGTTTAGCCCAAACGCTGATGGAACGGGCGGCGTTACTACGATCCCGGGAGGTGTCAGCCGCACTGCCACCGCGCTCGCAATCCATTCTCGTGACTTAGTTTCGTTCAGCAACACTGGGGGGCCGACGCTTCTGCCATTCGGCCGCAGATATCATTACGATCACGTTGGTCGCATCGATCAGGCCATTCAGGCCCAGAACGGGCCCGCGAACAATCCAGGGCTCACGTTCGGATACGACACCTTGGGCAGACTGTCCACACAGCAGGTGTGGTCTAATTGCATTTACGGTAGTGCACCTGACTCTCTTTCGGGCACGACGACTACGTGCGGGACCTTGGTATCGACCGATTCGTTCACATATGATGCAATGGGTAACAGAACCGATCACGGCGGTGTGCCGACGACCGGTAACCGCTACGTCGTGCTGAACGGCGGATACTACTATTACGACGCCGATGGGAACGTCAAGCAAAAGTATAAGGATCAGGTTTACAACTACGAGTTTTTCTGGGACGCTGAGAATCAGCTCGACAGCACCGTGTACAACGGCGGGCACCGAACCTATTTCGATTACAACGCGTTCGGCAAGCCAGTAAGAGAATGGGACGGACTTTACAGTGACCGTCACATCGCAAAGTACCTACTGTGGGACGGTGAGGCCTTGGCTGCGGAATTCGATGCAAATGGACAGAGATTGGTGGACTACGCCTATCTCCCAGGGACCGTTGATCACCCTGTTGCTCATACCCTTGGCGCCACGAGTCCGACCATCGTTCGCTATCACGAGGTCGACGCTCTTGGCAATGTCATTGGCACCAGTGAATCAGGGGCAGTCAGCCAAACCAATAGCTACGATGCGTGGGGAACTGTGAGTTATGGCGGAAATATCGACCAGCACCTCACTTGGAAGGGACTGTATTGGAATAGCGATTACACTGGTCTCTACTACGTGAGAAACCGCTGGTACGATCCCGAGGGCGGCAGGTTTGTAAACGAGGATCCAGCGGGTTTTGCGGGAGGCGCGAATCTCTACGCGTTCGCTGGAAACGATCCAGTCAACGGGTCAGACCCAACGGGAACGAGTGCCGATATTTGCACCTCGTGGACCCTCTACACCCACACAATAGATGACGGATGGTGGGAGTTAGAAGGGGATCCGGTTCCTTGCGATGACGACGGGGGCGGGCTGGGCGAACCGCCCGAGCCGGCATATCCGCAATGGTCGGGCGGCACTGCTGATCAGCCCCATGGCGGTGGGGGTGGAGGTAATCCCGTTGGTAACCCGCAACCGAAGGGGCCTTCAACTGTAGGGCGTATTGGGAATGCAGCCCTGTCGTGCGCTGAGGAGCAGTACGGCGTGGAGGGTTTAATGCAGGTCGGGGTCGCGATACTTGGCCTCCCCGTTGTACCAAAGGCCCGGGGGGCGGGCTATTTCGGTGGAAGCGATCGTTACACCATAAGTAACTGGCTACACGAGCGCTTTTTGGGCTCGCCGCGGCTGGGTTCTATCGCAACAGAACGTGGGAACGCTCGCGCGATTAGCATGCTGGGTACCCCTAGGCTGGGCGCTGTTTGGGGACGCGCAAGCATTCTTATCACGGCTGGAATGGCTGCTTACGATGCGACAAGTATTGGAGTATGCGTTGGAAAGTATTTATCTCAATAACTTGAGGAACGAGGTATGATCGATCGAACTTCTCGTGATCTAGCTGTGGGGCTCCTCACATCTTTCCTGGAAGGGCAAATTGGCTTCGACGAGCTTGACGTTAACTGGCCGATTTCTGACGACCTGGCACTGGAAGCAATCGGACAAGAACTTTGGAATGCCTTCTATTCTGAATTCAAGTCGAAGTTTATTGGGACTGGGCCATCCCCCAGCATTTCAGAGCAAGAGCTCGTCAATCGGGCTCGAGAGTTTCTCCGATCTGACGAGGAGTATCAGTGGTCCACCGACCGCAATCGCGGCGAGGAGGCCCGCAGGTCCAACGTGAATCCTAATCTCTGGCCATTTTTTTCTGTCTAGGATGCCAGCGACGCTACGCTAGCCAACGCAATGAAGGAGGGTTTCAACAGAAGGGAAACTCGTCTCGTCTGGTCGGCACCGCTTATTAGGCGGATTGGCCAGGCGTCACAGTGTAGTGTGCGCCTACCGACGGCGTTTCGCCGGTAGGCGCCAACCTGTCCATGTTCAACGGAATGACCGAACAAGCTTAAATCACCCGCGATCTACGCGCGAGGAGCTGTGCACCGCGTGATGGTCTCGTAGCACTCGAAGCCTACGCCTCAGACGGCGGCGGTCCCGCTCTTCAATTGCGCACCGCCAAGCCATCGATTCCGACGAGATATCCGTTCGAATATCCTTGCGCCTTCGCGTCTTTTCCAACGATCTCGATCACGAGCTCGTTGAGTCCGGCGCGCATCAGAACTTTACCAAATGAGATCGGGCCTGTCGGACGGACGCTTGGCGCGTAGCCGTGCACGATCGGCGATAACGCGCGTCCGTTCAGACTGACCCGGAAGTCGCCATAATCCGGCGCGCGCGTGAAATATCCGACGAGCTGGTGAGAACCAGCCTTCGCGACCTGCAGTGGCAAAGTGAGACGTGCGCCAGGCTTCGCGTCTGTCCACCACAATTGCTGTCCGCCGCCCCAACCCGACGAATCACTTTCCCATTCGCTCATGTCCTGCGCTTGCAGCTTTCCGGCAGACACTTTCGCCACCGCTAACAGCGCCTCGCCTTCGATCAGCTCGGCCGGCCTCACCGGCATCCACGGCGACGTCGGTAGAAGTACTGCCGGGAGGGGCGGGAAAGCTGCGTGCGGATGCGTCTGG
Organism: bacterium; assembly: GCA_902812375.1. Lineage (GTDB taxonomy): Bacteria > Gemmatimonadota > Gemmatimonadetes > Gemmatimonadales > Gemmatimonadaceae > UBA4720. Next base: position 4,663 of record CADDZN010000218.1, read on the forward strand.
TACCAGAACGCCACCGAGCTGTAGTCCGTGCCGGGCGCGTCGTTAGTTCCACCGTGCTCGATTGTGAACCTGAGACTCCGTTGGAACGGGATCGCATCCTCGATGTGCCAGCGATACGCGCTGATTCGCCCCGACGCTTCGTCCTTGATCGTCAGGCCGTGATACGGCGCCGAGTAAGGGCCGGTGTCGAAATACCATCCCGACGAGAAATAATCTTCGGTACCGGTGCCGAGTACGCTCGGGTTCTTCTCGCCGTCGACGAAGACACGCTCGTTGCCCTCGAGGAAACCGAGACTGCGGCCGTGAAGCGGCTGCATCGAGAGTACGGTGCCGACGTATTGACCGCGACCTGTTGCGTCGAGTACCACCACTGGTTGGCCGCGCACTGTCGTCGTGCGTCGAAACTGCGCATGGAAATAGAGCAGATCCGCCGGCAACGCGTCGTGGCTTTCGACCGCGATATTATAGTAGAGACGCTCGACGGGAATCTTCGAGCGGTTCTCGATGGTGATGCGTGCGTGCCTTTGGAACGGCATCGCCCAATAGCTGTTGTAGCCACCGCTAGTCATGCTGAGTGGCAGCGAGACATACTGCGTCCACTCGCCGAATCCGACGCCGAAGAAATCCGTGACCGGGACTTCGACCGACGGCGCCTTCTCATCATCCCAGTAGCATCTTACGATCAGTTGGCGCTGCAGATCGCGGTTGTTACGAGGTGCGATCGTCAGCCACCACCGTCTGACGATTCCGGCTCCGACGTGATCGACCAGCGTCACAGTTTCGCCAGGCGCCAGCGTGCGGAAATCGTCATTGTTGAATTTCCGGTCGTAACTCGAGTAGTCGACGATGCGACCGTCGCGTGGTACTACGAGCCCGTCGAGCGCGCCGAGCGATCCGGTGCTTTGATTCGATCGAGGCGTGCTTGCGCAGGCAACGCTGAACAGCATTGCGGCAGCGCCGAGCGTGCGCTGCGCTGTCGTCCTAGCGATCGGCTTCACTTTCGTCGGTGACGCTGTCGTAAATGCGCACCGATGTCCAGAA
>CADDZN010000219.1 GCA_902812375.1 bacterium
GCACGCACCCTTCGCAGCAAGGGCCAGGTGCCTGCTGTGATCTACGGCCATGGACGTGAGCCCCAGCCGCTCTCCCTCAACGCCCGCGACCTCGATAAGCTCCTCGGCCACATCCAGGCTGAGAGCACCGTCATCGAGGTTTCGGTTGGTGGCACGACTTCCAAGACGCTGATTCGTGAGATCCAGCGCCACCCGATCAAGCGACAGATCCTTCACGTCGATTTCCAGGCGCTGGTCGCCGGAGAGAAGGTCACCGTCAACATTCCAATCGCGCTCACAGGCATTCCGGAAGGAGTTCGTCTGGGTGGCGGAGTGCTCGACCAGACCCTTCGCGAAGTCGAGATCGAGGTCGATCCATCGAACATTCCAGACCACATCGAGTACGATGTGACGAACATGGTCATCGGCGACTCTGTTCACGTCAGCGACCTCAAAGTCCCCGCGGGTGTCGAAGTGCTGGACGATCCGGAGACCTCGGTTGCCGTTCTTGCCGCACCACGTGCTGTGATCGAAGAGACCGCAGCGGCCGAGCCTGCGGAAGGCGCTGCGGCCGAGCCCGAAGTCATCGGCAAGGGTCCGAGCGAGGAGGAAGAGGGCGAGGGCGGCGAAGAGTCGAAGAAGTAACGATTGGTTAGCCTTTGAAAGTCATACTCGGCCTCGGCAATCCGGGCCGAGAGTACGCGGCGACCCGGCACAACGTCGGCTGGTGGTTGATCGACCACCTCGCCGACGTTTGGCATTTCGACGGCTGGAAAAAGGAAAGGGATCTCGTTTCCGCGACGGGAATTGTTGAAGGTCAGAAGGTGAGGCTGGTAAAGCCGCTCACCTATATGAACCTGAGTGGACAAGCGCTAAAGAATTACGTGCGACGCCCGTTCTGGAGTCCCGCGAAGGATCTGTTAGTCGTCGTCGACGAAGTGCAGATACCGGTGGGCCGCTTTCGCATCCGCGAACGTGGCAGCGCGGGCGGGCACAACGGACTGAAGAGTGTAGAGCAGGCGCTCGGGACCCAGGAGTACCCCCGACTGCGCATTGGTGTGGGGCCGAGCGAAGAGCGGAAGGGAGTGTACCCCAGTCTCGCGGATTTTGTGCTGGCGCCGTTCGCGCGTGATGAGCGCGAGGATGTGCTTGCACTGATGCCGGACCTCACAGCTACAGTGGAGACGTGGCTCCGAGAAGGCACTCAGAAGGCGATGAACCTTCATAACCGTCGGCCGCCGAGCAACGAGGAGAGCGCGGACTGACATCTTGGAACTCACAGTCCCAAAGTGCAACAGAACGGTGCGAGGACTGGCATCTCGTACCTCACACTCTTTAACTACAACAGAACGGGTGCGAGGCGGGAGCAACGACGTGGCCAGTTTGCCAGTTCACAACGTCGGGACGGCACCACTCGCCTTTAGGGCACAGCACAGGCAGTACTTACCGCGCTCCGACCCGTCTGCACCGCAGTGACTCGCAAACTCGGAACGGTTTTACTCCCGCCTCGCACCCGTTCTGTTGCTTTTAGACACTATCAGTGTCGAGATGCATGTCATCGCACCCGATCTTCTGCCCTTTAATTACTTTCCCCGAAATGCTAAAACTAGGAATAGTGGGTCTCCCGAACGTCGGGAAATCAACTCTGTTCAACGCGCTCACCGCTGCCAAAGCGGAAGCAGCCAACTATCCGTTCTGCACCGTGGAGCCCAACGTCGGGATGGTCGAGGTCCCTGACCCGCGCCTGGCCGAGCTCACGAAAGTAGTGAACCCAAAAAAGACGGTGCCTGCTGTGGTTCAATTCGTGGACATCGCCGGACTCGTCAAAGGCGCGGCGGAGGGCGAAGGACTCGGCAACAAGTTTCTCTCGAACATTCGCGAGACCGATGCGATAGTGCACGTCGTCCGCTGCTTCGAGGACCCCGATGTAACGCACGTCATGGGTGCAGTCGATCCGGTGCGCGATCGGGAGGTCATCGAGTTCGAGCTGGCCATCGCCGACTTGGGCTCACTCGAGAAGCGTCTCGATAAAGTTCGCCGCTCAGCGCGCACCGGTGACAAAGAGGCGCAGGCGGAGCTTCCGGTTCTGGAGAAGGCGTACGGCTTTCTCAAGGAAGGGCGGGGCTTATGGGAAGCCCGACTGACTCCGGAAGAGAAGGCGATCCTCGCGCCGCTTACTCTTCTGACCGTAAAGCCGGTGCTGTACGCGGCGAATGTCAGCGACGCCGAGCTGGCAGGCGAGGAAGGTCCGCATTTGCGAGCACTGCGCGAGGCAGTGAAGAAGAGCGGCGAGCAGGCTGATGTCGTTCCCTTCTCCGCCAAGATCGAAGCGGAGCTTGCGGAGCTTCCTCCGGAAGATCGCGCGGAGTTTCTTGCTTCGCTCGGTCTCGAATCAGCAGGACTGGATCGACTGATTCGCGCGGGCTACAAGCTTCTCGGACTCGAGACGTACTTCACCGCCGGCGAGCAGGAAGTTCGCGCGTGGACAATTCATCGCGGCGACACCGCGCCAAAAGCTGCCGCCGTGATTCACACCGATTTCGAGCGTGGATTCATCCGCGCGGAGACAGTGTCGTACGACTCCTTCATCGGCAACGAGGGCTGGAAGGGATCGCGCGAAAAAGGAGCAGTGCGATCGGAGGGCAAGGAGTACGTCGTGCAGGATGGTGACGTACTCCTCTTCCGATTCAACGTTTAAAGAGCTCCCACCATTGGCAAACGCCGCCCCTGCAGTTACACAGGCGGCGATGGCGTTGCCGAAGATGTCTCAGACCGGTTACTGAACTGGATGCACCTGGTCTCGGATTTCTCCGCCTGGGTTTGCCGTGGTGTGCACATTCGTGTAGGCATTCCCGTTATTGAACAACACCCGTAGTGAATCTAGGGAGACGCTTGAGTTGTTCGCGTTGGTAATGGTCCCCTCTGCAACGCGCCCGTTGAGTGTTCCCGTCTCGGGTGGCCTGTTCGGCAGGAACAGATTGACGATCACGGGGCCAGCCGTCGCTCCGATATTAGTGGCCGCGCCAAGATGGATGTGTGAGGCAGTGACGTTGGTGATGTTGGTGAGATCCAACGTCCAGCGGATCACGTCCCCATTGTCCACGAAGGTGAACACACCACTTCCTGGAGAAGTGTGGCCAGGTCCTTCGTTCGCTGCGATCATGTTGGCGACGTACGTCTTCGGTTTCGGACCGGTCGAATCGCTGCCACAGCTAGCGGCAACGACGGCAACCACAACCGCTCCGACTATTCCAGCGGCGATTCCTACGGTTCTGCGCATGTAACCTCCGGGAGAGCGCACCGGCAACATTGGCGCTTCTCCCTGGCGCAGTAAGCCCCTCATAGCGGCATGCCGAATATTCCCGGCGAACGGCTACTCCAACGCGGTGGGCGCGAGCAGGGTCGCGCGCTCTCACCCCGAGAAGGCCGAAAGACTCCAGCCTTCTCGGGTGCCGAAAGTCTAGCGGCGGCGCCTGGTGCTGCTCGTGGTGCGGTTGGTCGTATCCGCGTACGTGCCGCTCGTTCCCGTCCCTGTCGTGCTTGCGGTGCCAGTCGTACCGGTCGTGTCCATCGTGGTACCGCTGCTCATGTTCGTGACGCCTGTCGTGCCCGACATCGTGGCCGTGTCGGCCGGGTTAGTCGTCGACATCGCGTTAGTCGAGTCGGTGGCCGCGTTGTTGTTGCTCTTGCAACCTGTCATCGCCGCTCCGGCCATACAAGCGACCGCGAGGAGTTGCGCTGTTTTCCATCTCGTCATACCGGTCCATCCTCCGTAGCTGCCTTGTAATTGGTCTCGTGCACCGGCAGCGGCGCACCCTCCGCCACCGGTAGGCAACAACGGTACCCCGCCGCGAAAAAGGGCTCGACAGCCGACAAACCAGAGGCAGAAATCAGCAGCGGTGAGTTGATTCACAAGCCAAGACCGGGTAGCTTGCGTGTTCTCACAACGGCCGCGTCGCGGCCTTCACACCTTCCTCCCATTCAGGCAACCAGTGGGAGGCGGCTCACGACCAAAAGGAGGATTGCCTAGTGCCTCGCACTTACGAGGCGGTGTACATCTTCGATTCCACTCTCGAAGACGCCGCCATCACCGACAAGATCAACCGCTTCCACGGGATGCTCGGCGCAACCGAGCAGCCTGAAGTCGCCCACTGGGGCCGCCGACAGCTCGCGTATTCCATTGGACCGCGCGAGAACGGCTACTACGTCGTCTCCAAATTCACTGCAGAGCCCACCACCCTGCCCGAGTACGAGCGCGCGCTCAAGCTCGACGACGGCGTCATACGTTACCTCATCACGCTGCACGAGCACGAAGTTGGTGCCCCGCCGCAGTCCGAGGAAGATCTGGCTGCTGCAACGCGCCGCGACGATGACGATGACGACGAGGATTAACCGATGAGACGACCACAGAAAAGTTGCCCATTTTGCGAGAGCCGCGTCCGTTGGATCGACTATAAGGATGACCGGACCCTCGGACGTTTTATCACCGATCAGGGCAAGATTCTTCCTTCGCGGCTGAGCGGAGCCTGCGCCAGGCATCAGCGCCAACTATCAACCGCTATCAAGAGAGCGCGTTTTCTGGCTCTCATCCCGTACATCCGCGGACATCAGGCCTAGATGGCTGAGGTCGCCACGACTCAAACGCAGAAAAAATCGTGGCGACCTCTCTTGTGGGGGTTCGCTGCGTTTCTGATCCTCCCGCAGCTCCCATTTTTTGAGCTGATCGTTCCGGTGACCCAAACCATCGTGCTGCTCGTACCGGCCGTTGCGGTGTGCGCAATGCTGGGTTGGAAGCTTGGCGGACGCGCGGCTCTCGTCCTGATTCTTGTCGCTCTTTCAGGTTGGATCCTCCTCCACCCTGTCGGGTCGCCCGGTACGCCGTACGACCAGATGGCGAGAGGGTGGGCGATCCTGCTCGCCGCGAGCTTTGGACTCCTCAGCATTCTCTGGAACTCGAACACCCCATTCTTCGCGCGTGCACTGTCCGCCGTCGCTGTCGCCACGGTAATTGGATTTACCATCGCCCTGGGCACGCCCAGTGGAATCGCGCGGTTTCAGCACGCGGCGGGCGAGGAGCTTACCAAGCGCGCCTCCACGACAATAGCCCAGCTACAGCAGGGTATGGCCACCCCCGAATGGCGCGAGCTCGCGGCAAAGATCCCGGCACTCGACACATGGAACGACGAGTCGGAGGCAGTGATGCGCGAGATTCCGGACCGCGCCGCGAGCTTCCTGCCCGCTCTGCTGGCATTGGAATCACTCGCCGCGCTCGCTCTTGGCTGGGGAATTTATGATCGCCTTTCACAGGTAAAGATCGGGCCTACGCTCGGGCCGCTCATCGAATTCCGATTCAACGACCAGCTCGTGTGGGGTGTGGCAGTCGGCGCAACATTGTGTCTGTTGCCAGCCTTCGCGGAAGGCAGAAACGCGGGCCTCAATCTTCTCATCTTCTTCGGCGCCCTGTACCTGATTCGCGGTCTGGGAGTGCTCGCGTGGGTCGCTCGGGGCCGCTACGCCGTGATCATCATCCTGAGTCTCATCCCCCAGGCTTGCGTGATGCTCGGCGTTCTCGCTCTCGCGCTGGGGCTGGGCGATACCTGGCTCGATCTGCGTCGGCGCGCTCGTCCGACCTGACCGTACGAATCCACAACCCTTTGTGCTAGAATTACCCGTTC
>CADDZN010000220.1 GCA_902812375.1 bacterium
CGTCCGTAGACTTCGTGCCGAAGTCAGGACGGGATCAGAAAGCAAAAGCCGCTCGCGATTGAGCGGCTAAGTTCATTTTGCTGATGTTGGTTGCGGGGACAGGATTTGAACCTGCGACCTTTGGGTTATGAGGCCTGCGAGCAAACCGAGCGAAAGTGGCCTGCAGCCTCACTTTTCTCGGTGTGAGACGCCCCAAAACAGTCGAATCCTGCGGAAATCCTGCGCGGAGGTACCGTTTGGTCGGGTTGGATCGATTCGCTGTGGTCTACGGTTGATCGCGCAGGGTTCGTTACGGCGTCAGTGTGCGACGCGCCACGATCAGCTGCAGAACCGACCCCGCTCCCGAATCGACGCGTTCGACTGTGAGGTGCGCGCGTCGCATCGTCTCCGCGGACGTGCGGTTGATGTGGTCTCCGAAGGTGGCGACCGTCAGGCGGTTCAGGCGATCAGACAACCATCTGCCCAGCCCGAGCGGACGCACATGCTCCAGCGCCTGAAAACATCCAGGGCCCATGATGTGACGACCGTCACGTTCGTGTGATGCGGGACACCGCTCTGGTAGAACAATCTACGCATACTCGCAGAGGACGCGAGCCGCGCGAACGATTGGATGAACCTCGCGCATCAACGTTCCACGCGAGGGGAAATGAATCTGAGTGACCTGCTGCCCAAAAGCTTCGTTGTGCTCCGTACGTATACGCGGAGTGACTTCCTCCGCGATCTGAGCGCGGGCGTCGTCGTCGGAATTGTTGCGCTGCCGCTCGCCCTCGCGTTTGCGATCGCGTCCGGCGTCCCGCCCGAGCGCGGCTTGTATACGGCGATCATCGCGGGCTTCATCATCTCGGCGTTCGGCGGAAGCCGCGTCCAGATCGGCGGACCAACGGGCGCCTTCGTCGTTATCGTTTACGGCATCGTCGTGAAGTACGGCTATGAAGGCCTCGTCATCGCGACGATGCTTGCAGGTGTCATCCTCGTCGCGCTCGGCCTCGGCCGCATGGGCTCGCTGATTAAGTTCATTCCACACCCGGTGGTAACCGGCTTCACGTCCGGCATCGCCGTAATCATCTTCAGCTCGCAGATGAAGGACCTGCTCGGCTTGCGCATGGGAGCGCTCCCGCCAGAATTCATCGAGAAGTGGTCGGCGATCGGCGCGCACCTGGGAACCGTCAACGCGTCGGCCATCGCCGTTGCCGCGGGGACGCTCGGCATCATCGTGTTCTGGCCAAAGTCGTGGCGACAGGTTCCGGCGCCATTCGCGGCGATGCTGTTCGCAACGATCGCCGTACGCATGCTGGCGCTGCCCGTCGAAACCATCGGGAGCCGTTTCGGCGCTGTGCCCTCAAGCCTGCCTGCGCCGGGGCTGCCGCCGCTTCATCTCGACACATTGCGCAGCCTGATCTCTCCGGCGTTCACAATTGCGCTGCTTGCCGCGATCGAATCGTTGCTGTCAGCAGTGGTGGCGGACAGCATGACCGGGGACCGCCACAACTCGAATGCGGAGCTGATCGGCCAAGGTGTGGCGAATATTCTCAGTCCCATTTTCGGCGGGATTCCCGCGACCGGCGCGAGAACGCGCACAGCGACGAACATCAAAGCCGGTGCGCGAACGCCCGTCGCCGGCATGATCCACGCGCTGACACTCCTGCTGATTCTCATCTTCGCGGGCAAGTGGGCGGCGATGGTGCCGCTCGCCGCACTCGCCGCAATCCTCGTGGTGGTCGCGTACCACATGAGCGAATGGCGATCGTTCGCCGCACTCATGCGCGCCCCGCGCGGCGACGTGGTCGTGGTGCTTCTCACGTTCACACTCACCGTCCTCGTCGACTTGACGGTCGCGGTCGAGGTCGGGATCATCGTCGCGGCGTTGCTGTTCCTACGCCGGATGACGGATGTGACCACGATGACACTCATCACCGATGAAGTGCGGGCGCTCGACGACCCCGGCGAGCTGAGCCTGATGCGCGAGCGGCGGAACGGACTGCCGAAGGTGCCGGCTGGCGTGGAGATCGTGGAGGCGACAGGGCCATTTTTCTTCGGCGTCGCAGAGAAGATTCAGGAGGTGCTTACCGACATCGGCGGCACGCCGCGCGTGTTCATCCTCCGCATGCGGCATGTGCCCTCACTCGATGCGACGGGAATGCAGGCGCTCGCGGCGCTGGCGAAGCGCTGTCGGGCGCAGGGCACGACGCTGATCCTCGCCGAGGTGCGTCGAGCGCTGCTGCGCAAGCTGATTCGCGCGAAGAAAGTCGACGTGTTCGGGCGCAAGAACTTCAAAGGAACATTGGGATCGGCGATCGAGAGGGCGCAAGTCGTCGTGGGCGAGGGAGCCGCCAGACCATCGGTTGACGGCGGAACGGCGGATGCCACGGATCGCAGCTAGCGACGCGCTTGCGACGTTCGCGTCGTGCGCGAAGGAGACGCGCGTGTTCGCACCCGGATCGCTGCTGTTCGCGGAGGGTGACGCGCCATCACGGATATTCATCATCGCGGGGGGCACCGTGAAACTCCTCGGCACGACGGCGCGCGGGAAACGGCTCATTACGAAGATCGCCGCGCGTGGTGAACTGCTCGGATTGAACGCAATCGTGCTTGGCCGGCCATACCTCGTCACAGCGGAAGCGGTCGATGTCGTGCGGGTGCAGCACGTATCGCGCGATGCGTTTTTACGATTCGTGAACGGCAGCACAGATGCGGCAAAACACGTCATCCGCCAATTGAGCACGAATTACTACGACGCGCAGGCGGAACTTCGTGCGCTGAATCTCTCCGGGAGCGCGCGCGAAAAGCTCGCCCGGCGGGTGCTGGAGTGGGTCGATGCGGTGGAGCCGAGCGGAGTCGATGATGTCTGGGTCGATGTTCACTTCACGCACGAGGACATAGCGCAAATGATCGGCGCCTCGCGTGAGACGGTGACCCGGCTGTTCTCCGAGTGGACACGCGCCGGCATCATCAAAGCGGAGAAACGCGCGATTCGCGTGCTGAGTGTCACAGGCTTGCGCGTCGAAGCGCAAGGGTAACGGTGTCATGCCCGTTGCTCAGCGTGCCTTACCGAGAGTGTCGTAGATCAACCATGCCAGTTGGCTCGGCTCGAACGGCTTCCGGATGAAGGCATCGAACGATGCCGTCGACTCACGCTCCATGTCTGCGTTGAGAAGAGTTCGGCCAGAAAGCGCAATTACCGGCATCACGAAGCCGCGGGCGCGGATTTCGTCGCGAAGCGCGAAACCATCCATCCCGGGCATCAGAAGGTCGAGCAAAACAACGTCTGGCGTCAATCTGTCGAGCTCCTGCAGGGCTGCGAGGCCCGACTCGACGCAGACGGTTCGCGCACCTACCCGATTGAGAATTGCCGCAACCAGTTTACGTACTTCGACGTCATCGTCGACAAAGAGCACCGAGGTGCCATGGAAATCAGGATATTCAGGTCGCATTCGATCGCTGCCGCCAGGTGACGGCAAGGTCAGCGCCCTCGCATGATAGCGGACTGATCATGCGACTTGGTGGATACAGGTGAACCTCTCGGCGCGCCTACTCGCTGAAGAACGTCGGACTTTCTTCGTTACCCTCACTACCATCCTCGTCTGGCAAGAATGCACGAACGGGAGGTGAGGTGTCACCTCCTTCGTATTAGGAGCCGGTGACCAGCGCCAGGCGTCCCGATGTCGCCGACAACCTTTGACGTCGTGGCTCAAAGGTCCTCGGGCGTTTTCCTCTCGTGGAACGCGCCTCAATCCTGCGGGAATCCTGCGCGTTGAACCCTTTGGTCCTGTTGGATGGCTTCCTGGGCGATCCGAAAAGGACGGAGTCCAAGCCGTATTTGTGAGCGCCCGATAGCCAAAATTACCAAAACAGTCGCACGTAAGTCACTGATTCGGCGTCACTTGCGCTGACGTTCGGCCTTGCATTTATGAGGCTCGCGAGCAACATCGCGGAATGTGGCTTGCAGCCTCAGTTTTCGGCAGTTTCCGCGGCCCAAAACGGTCGAATCCTGCGGAATTCCTGCGGCTCGCACCGGTCTGGTCGAGTTGGATGGGGTTGGACGCCCGACCCTGTGGACCCCCGCACCTTGGCTTCGGCGGTTGGCCGGCGTCTTATTCTGCTCCCTATGTCCTAACTCTCTTCTTGTGACCATGTGAAGTCGATGATTCTGCACCGGCGCGGCTCACAAGATCGCTAATGCCGATTTTCGTGCGTCACTTCTTGTCACAAAGCCTACTTGAAGTAGTACGTTGGTCGGAGGAGAAACAGCATGCCCTTTTTGAAACTCATCGTGCTCTCGTCTTTGACGCTTTTCGGAATCACCGCTAGCGCAGCAGAGACAGTGAACAACCGCGTGCTCGCGTGCAACATGGGCGCTCTCACGACGGCCCAGCGAACCCACCACCGGGAGATGACCGAACGACTCCTCAGGGTCGCCAAGCGCGCAGATCTGAAAGACGGGTATCTGTTCACCATCGATAGGGACAAATTGTCAGTGCCCGACCTTGCGGAGTGGGTTGCCAACGACGCTCGTTGTTGCCCGGCAGTTGATTTTCACATCGAGCTGCCGGCGACTGGACCCCTAACATTGCGGCTCGACGGAGGAGCGGATGTGAAGGCCTTTCTCGCTGCCGAAATGGGACTCTGAAGCGCAAGGAACAGCGGCGTAGAATCCGAACGATGCAGAACCTGATGTGGTACGTCGTCGCGGCGGCGTGCGAGATTGGCGGTTGTTACGCCATTTGGATGTGGCTTCGCCTCGGACGCACAGCGTTATGGCTCGTGCCGGCCGTGTTGGTTCTGATCGTGTTTGCAGTCGTGCTCACGAGAATCGAGATCCCTTTCGCTGGCCGGGCATTCGCTGCGTACGGAGGTATCTACATCGTGAGTTCAGGGGAAAACGCCCGGGGTGAGAAATGGCTCATCTTCGAGCCACCAGAAGCTTCACAATCGCGACTGCTTCGGGGCGCAAAACATCCCGGGATCCAAAGGAACAATGAAGAAATTCGTGCTCTACGTAGCTCTCGCGATCACCGCGACGCTTCCCGGCCTGATCGTTCGATCGGCCGGCGTTCGTCTGCCAGCGGTGGCGTCAGCCGCCGTCTTCTTCACTGCGATCCTCGGCGCAGGGTTTCTGCTCTCGTGGGGAGCTGAGGCAGCGGAGCAGCACATTTCGCGCGGACTGGCCGTCGCGCTCCTCGCGCTGGTCACCGTTCTGCCCGAGTACGCGGTGGACATCTACTTCAGCTATCAGGCGGGTGCACAGCCCGCTTCGAAGTATGTCGGTTTCGCGGCCGCCAACATGACCGGCGCCAATCGGCTGCTGGTCGGCACCGGATGGTCGCTCATCGTCTTGCTGTTCTGGTGGCGAAGGGGAAAGCGGGGCGTGGACTTACAGCCGCAAAACAGCGCCGAGATCGTGTTTCTCGCGCTTTCCAGCGTGTACGCCTTCGTGATCGTCATCAAGGATCGGATCGATATCCTCGATACCGTGTTTCTTACTGCGATATTTGCCGCGTACATGTGGCGCGTCGGAAGAGTCTCTGCGGCCGATGATGACGGGGACGACGAGATCGAAGTTGGACCGGCAGCGGTCCTCGCAGACTTGACGAAAAGGCGACAGTACATGGTGATCGCCGGTCTTTCCTTGTTCGCGGCGTTTGTCATCAT
>CADDZN010000221.1 GCA_902812375.1 bacterium
GAGAAGTAGCCATAAAGCGAATGGATACAATGCCGACCTTTCAGGTCGCACACCTACGACGAGACGGACAGGACGTGGTTATCGTTCCGGTCGACCCCTCGTTTGGCAAGCGACCGCCGGCCGAGCAATCGCGCATCCAGGAAGCGTTCCAGCGGGCCGCGGCAGCCGCTGACATTCCCGGTGTTGTCGTCCCCGTATGGGAGGACGAGTCGGGACGGATGGCTTTTCGCGCTCCCCCGCCATGGCACAACTTCTTCAAGAGCATCGACATGGTTTATGTCGCTACCGCGCTCAATCGAACCCTGAAATTGGAGTAGGGCGCGATCGCGGCTCTCAGGGAGCGCGCGCTGCTGTTAGCGGGATACGAGACTATTCCATTTTCGTACTACCACTTGCGGTAAACTGCAAACGCAAGCCAACCTGTTGTGGCCAGAGCTGCAACGCAAGACTGCCTGTTGTGGCCGGAGCTGCAACGCAAGACTACCTGTTGTGGGTTGTAGTTCCCGGTAACCTGTTCCGTGTCTCTGCGCACTAACGCGTTGCAGCGCAGAGACACGGAACCGATAGCTGGGAACCCTCACTCATAACAGGTAGTCTTGCGTCTGCAGTTATGGCCATGGTTCGGCATGGGTTGAATCGGCCCACCTTCCCGTTAATACTGAGTGCTATGAACTACAGGTCGGTCCGACGGATGTGCGTGTTGCCTATCGCAATTTTCACGTCGACTCTCGGCATCTCTGCTACTGCTACGGCGCAACATAGCGAACACGCAATGCACGGGATAGCGGTCGACACTCTTGCTACCGCACCAATCATCCCGACCCGATTCGCCAGAGACTCTGCCCTGGTTGCCGACTCGCTTCTAAAGCTTTGTCATCCACAGATAAAACGTTCGATCGACGTCTACTCCACCTGCATCGGTGATGGTATCGCGTCGTTATCATCTGCGGGCAACATCGCGCTCGCCATGGGCACGCTCGACTTCGTCATTCACGCTGACCCGTCGCTCGTATTGCTCGGCCATCCGCTCGCTCATGCACTTGGCTATGCAGTGAGGTCAACGCCAGCCACAGCGACAAAGCTTCTCACCGAGTGTGACGACCGCTACCAATCGGGCTGCTATCACGGAATTCTCCAGCGCTACTTCGACGCACGGACGGGCATGCCGCTAGCGCAATCATTTCTCGTGGCGCCCTGTGATGGACTGCGGGGAACCGCCGAGCAGTTTCGCCTGTTCGACTGCCTGCACGGGACAGGGCATGGCCTCATGATGTATCACCGCTACGATGTCACCGCGTCGCTCGTCGACTGCGACCGACTCGCGTCTGACTGGGATCAGCACAGTTGTTATAGCGGAGTATTCATGGAGTACAACATGGGCGTCCGCATGCAGTCCTTCGGTGATGGCGAATTCGGTATGCATCGACATTCGATGCCCTCTGCTTCGACCGTACTTTTCAAGCCCGACGATTTACACTACCCGTGCGATGCCACGCCTGACCGGTATCGCATCGAATGTTATTTGCTTCAGGCTGATCTCATTTTGCCGGCGGTGCAGCAGGACTACGCGAAGGCGGCACATGTATGCGATGGCGCCGGCACGCCACAGCTCGTTCGAGCCTGTTACCTGGGGCTCGGCCGCAACGCATCCGGCGCCTCGGCGTTTCAGTACGCGGGAATTCTCAAACGATGCGAGAAATCCTCGGCGATGGGACTTCCATACTGCTACGCCGGGGCAGTGCGGCACCTCGCTTACGCACCGAGCGAGTTGCCGCGTGGAATCGGATTCTGCAACACGCTGCCTCAGGGCAATCCACGAGCGCAATGCTGGGACGCGATTGGACTCCAGATCGCGGGCTTTTTTGCAGAGCCCGAGGCTCGGCGCAATGCGTGCCAAACACAGGACTACAGCGACAGGGCAGCGTGTTTTCTCGGTGCGGGAGTATCACCCGCGACACCTGCAGGAGCGAATCATTAGACACGCCTACGCGTGACCCTGCTGAGCGTCCTCGATCAGTCGCCGATTTCAGAGGGCTCGACTGGCGGCGACGCTCTCCGGAACAGCATCGATCTCGCGCAGCTCGCTGAATCGCTCGGCTATCATCGGTACTGGGTGGCTGAGCATCACGCAACGCCGATGCTTGCGAGCCCCAGCCCGGAGGCTCTGATTGGTCCCATCGCCGCGCTCACCTCGGCGATTCACGTGGGATCAGGCGGAGTGATGTTGCCGCACTACAGCCCGCTGAAAGTCTCTGAGACTTTCAGCATGCTCGCCGGACTTTTCCCCGGGAGAATCGATCTCGGTATTGGAAGAGCGCCTGGCACGGATCCCCTCGGGACATTCGCATTGCAACGCGATCGGCGACAGGCGGCGCCCGACGATTTCCTGGAGCAGCTCGTGGAGCTGCGTGGGTATCTGACTGATACACTGCCGGCGGAGCATCCATTTGCGAGTTTGGCGAAGCTTCCCGGCAGACCTGAGAGGCCCTCTCTCTGGCTCCTCGGCTCGTCGCCGCAGAGCGCGATATGGGCTGGCGAGCTTGGCCTGCCGTATGTGTTCGCTGACTTCATCAACTCGGAGGGCGCGCGTATCGCCGAGTTGTATCGAGAGCGATTTACACCGTCAGCGGAATTAAGCGAGCCCAAGGTCGTAGTTGCGACGTGGGCTCTTTGCGCGGAGACTCTGGAGGAAGCCGAGAGACTGTCAAGCAGCAGCAGGATGGCATTTACTCTGTTGAGGACGACAGGCAAAACGATTCCTGTTCCGCCGGTCGAGACAGCGCTTCGATTCCTCGAGCAACCGGCTGGCGGACTTCCGGTACTGCGACGCCGGCGAATGACTCTCGGGACGGGCGACATGGTCCGAGCCGGTCTCGAATCGATCGCGAAAGAATACGGTGCCGAGGAGGTGATGGTCGTAACGATCACCTACAGCCACGAAGCGCGCCGGAAATCCTACGAGCTCATCGCTCGCGCATTTGAGCTGCGCGGCCGCGGTTCCGGTTAAAGGTGCGCGAATTGCTTTCACTCCGTGAAAGCAGCAGACACCGAGCGCGAGAAGCGTTCTGCGCGGGAGAGCAAGAATGGATGACGGGAAACGATGTTCGGTGAGATTCCTCGTGTTTGGCGCGTCGATGCGGGCAGGGTCGATGAACGACAAGTTGGCGAGCCTCGCAGCGGTAACGGTCGAGGAGAAGGGCGGTGCGGTAGAGCGCGCAACAATGTCGGACTTCGAGTGTCCACCATACGACCAGGACGTCGAGGTCACGAAGGGGCTACCGGCGGGCGCGCAGGCGCTACACGATAAGCTCCAGAGCGTCGATGGATTTATCATCGCGTCACCTGAGTACAACGCTTCGATGCCGGGCGTTCTGAAAAACACCATCGACTGGGTATCGCGTTTTCGGCCGCAGCCGTTCAATGGTAAGCAAGCGCTTCTGATGTCGGCATCGCCATCAATGTCAGGAGGCAAGGTTGGGCTATGGGCGCTCCGGGTGCCTCTGGAGCATCTCGGTGCGCGCATCTACCCTGACATGTTCGCGCTGGCGCAAGCACACCAGGCGTTCGATTCATCGGGACGGATAGCTGATCCCAAGCTTCAGAAATGGTTCGAGAGCACTATCGATTGCTTCATCGATCTCGTGGAAGCCTCGAAGCATTATCCGGGTTTGAAGAAGCAGTGGGTCGAGTTCCTCGGCGAGCGCCCCGACGCGGAGACGACTCGGGTAGAGTTGGGCGAGACTGCGGCGGTTTAGCCCGACTATGGAAAGCAGAAGAATTGGCAGCTTGACTGTCTCGGTTGTTGGCGTGGGTTGCAACAACTTTGGCGCGCGGATCGATGAGGCCCGCACTCGCGAGGTAATTGATGCGGCACTCGAAGCTGGGATCAATTTTTTCGACACGGCTGACGTGTACGGCGGTGGAAAAAGTGAGGAGCTGCTTGGACGCATCATCGGCTCGCGTCGACCCCGGGTTGTAATCGCAACGAAGTTCGGACTCGAAATGGCCGGTCAGGGGCGTGGCGCGCGTCCTGAATATGTAAAGCACGCAATCGACGCGAGCCTCGAGCGTCTCGGCACCGACTACGTCGATCTTTACCAGCAGCACACTCCGGATCCCGACGTTCCGATTGCGGAAACGCTCGGAGCGCTCGACGATCTCGTGAGGGCCGGGAAGGTGCGCGAGATAGGGTGCTCCAATTTTTCGGTGGCTCAGTTGCGTGAGGCCAGGGATGCGAGTGACGCACGAGAGGGATCGGCGCGCTTCGTCAGCGTTCAGAATGAGTACAGTCTGCTGGAGCGAGAGCCGGAGGAGGGAGTGCTCGCTGAATGCGAGCAGCAAGGGTTGGCCTTTCTTCCCTATTTCCCTCTCAAGAGTGGTCTCCTCACTGGCAAGTACCGTAAGGGTCAGCCGATACCGGAGGACACGCGCGTCGCCAGGTACGAGCGGTATCGGAAGCTCCTGACCGAGGAAAACCTCGACAAGGTGGAGGCTCTGATAGGTTATGCGTCCAGCAGGCGGCACACGTTGTTGGAGCTGGCGTTTTCGTGGCTCCTTGCCCACCGGGTAGTGGCGTCAGTGATTGCGGGAGCATCCTCGGCCGAGCAGATCCGCAAGAACGCATCGGCGGCCGACTGGCCACTGTCCGCCGCAGATCTTGATGAGGTGGACGAGCTGCTCCGCGCGACCGTCTGAGCGCGACCGTAGCGAAGCAAGCGGTGATGCTCGCGCTCCTGCGGTTTGCATCTTGCCCCGGAAGCCGGGCGCAGGACAACTAACTCAACAACAGGAGTCAACAGTGAAGCATTTTGTTATGGGTGGGTTTGTTGCGGCCGCTGCGATTGCGGCAGCTACAAACCCGGTTCAGGGCCAGGGTTACAATCCTTTTCAGATTGGGGCGTCCGCAGGTGTGGCGATCTCGACGGGCGACTTTGGGAACCAGGCAGACCTTGGCTACAATGTCACCTTCGCGGTGGGTTACAAACCGCAGTTCACACCGATTGGCGTGCGGGCCGAAGCAGCATACAACCAGATGGGAATTTCAGGAGGCGGTGGGAACTTCAACATTCCCGCGTTCACTGGAAACCTCATTTTTGGTCTTCCCATCGCCATGGCGTCGCCTTATGTCATCGGTGGCGCCGGCTTGTACCGCACCAATGTCGACCTGCAGGGACTCGGCAGCAGCGGCGAGAACCATTTCGGCTTCAACATTGGCGGCGGGCTGAAGATTCCATTCAGCTCGAGCTTCGAGACGTTCGTCGAGGCCCGGTATCACCGCGTGACAGTCGATCAGGGGAACATCAGCTTCGTGCCGATTACGGTGGGAATAATGTTCTAGCGGATGCGGGAAGCGGGAAGCGGGAAGCAGGATGCGGGAACGGCAAGTTGAAAGAGTACCCGCCGAAGGCAGTGACCGCATCCCTCGTCCCGCATCCCGCGTCCCGCTATTGAACCGCGTTCACCATGTCGAAGATTGGCAGGTACATCGCCACGACCATGCCGCCGACGACGACGCCCAGGAACACGATCATGATTGGCTCGAGAAGTGAGAGCAGATTGCTCACTGCCGCGTCGACCTCCTCGTCGTAGAAGTCGGCGATCTTGGAGAGCATCTCGTCCAGACCACCGGTCTGCTCACCGACC
>CADDZN010000222.1 GCA_902812375.1 bacterium
GAAGGAGCTGTTAGCGAAGACGGCTCACAACCAGAATTCGATCAACTAGCCACGGCTCGGCTTTTGTCCTCGGTCCTCGATCCGCAATCAGTCCGCAATTATCAATGCACTTGGTCCTCAGCCCTCGATCCTCGAGCTGTGAGCTCTCGGCTGAGAGCGCACAGCCGGGAACTGGACCAGACTGACTAACGTGTAGCAGTCCCCCGCTTACAGCCGCCATTGCAGGGTGCCACTCCACCTTGGTGCCGCAGCCACTCTCTCTCAATCCTCAAGAACGGAGAGAACATGGCTTTGACGATCAGAGAGCTCCCATCCGCGGAACGTCCGCGAGAGCGTCTTCGGACGCATGGTGCTCACGCTCTTAGCTCCAGCGAGCTCATAGCGATCCTACTCGGCAGCGGCTCCGAGGGCAGATCAGCGCTCGGAATTGGGCAGGAAATCCTCTCGACGTGCCGAGGGTCGCTGCGGCTCCTCGCATCTCAGCCGGTGGCCACTCTGACCAGCGTGAGTGGAGTAGGAACGGCTCGTGCGGTAGGTATCCATGCCGCCCTCGAGCTTGGAAGACGGATGGCGGCGGAAGAGCGGCAGGAAGGCGCTCCAGTACGTTGGCCCCGGGATGTGTATGAGCTCTTCGCTCAGCGCCTCGAGGATCTGCCGGTCGAAGAGTTTCATGTCGCCGTCCTCGACTCCCAGCACCGTCTCGAGCGCGACATCACGGTCACCCGTGGGCTACTCAATTCTTCGCTCGTGCATCCACGAGAGGTCTTTCGCGAGGCGATAGCGGAGAGAGCGGCGGCAATCATTCTGGTCCACAATCACCCGAGCGGAGATCCGACACCTTCGCCTGACGACAGGGTAGTAACAGAACAGCTCGTGCAGGCGGGCAAGGTACTCGACATACCGGTGCAGGATCACGTTATTATCGGGAGGGGACGCTACATAAGCTTCGCGGAGGCAGGACTGCTGTGACGGCTGGCGCGGTTAAGGAAAAGGAGACCCTTCCGGCGTGGTTTGGCGATAGCCTGCCCGAGAAGATCGACCGCGATCTGCTCGTGCGCGCTTATCGGTTCAGCGAACGCGCCCATGAAGGGCAGAAGCGGCTCTCAGGCGAGAACTTCGTGTCCCACTGCGTCGAAGTCGCCAAGATCCTGGTCGATCTCCAGCTCGACACGGTGACAGTCGCCAGCGGACTGATCCACGACGTCGTCGAAGACACTGACATCACCGTCGAGGACATCGAGGCCGAGTTCGGGAAAGAGATCGCCGAGATCGTCGACGGACTGACGAAGATCGGACATTTACCGCTCAACTCGTCGCAGGAACGGCAGGTAGAGAACTATCGCAAGCTTCTGCTCTCGATTGCCAAAGACGCGCGGGTGATTCTCATCAAGCTCGCGGACCGGCTGCACAACATGCGAACGCTGGAGTACCTGCCGGCGGAGCGGCAGAAACGAATCGCACAGGAGACGCGCGACCTCTATGCGCCGCTTGCTCACCGTTTCGGAATGGCGCGCGTCAGGTGGGAGCTCGAGGATCTTGCGTTCAAGCATCTCGAGCCGTCGGAGTACAAGACCCTCGCCAAGAAAGTCGCGACACGTCGCGCCGAGCGGGAGAAAGCGATCGCTCAGCTCAAGGAGCCGCTGGAGAGCCACCTGCGGGAAGCCGGAATCGCGAACGTCGAGGTTAGCGGCCGACCGAAGCACCTCTGGTCGATCTACAAGAAGATGAAGAAGTGGGACAAGCCGTATGAGGAGATTTACGATCTGCTCGCGGTGCGCGTGACGGTCAACACAGTTCCGGACTGCTATCACGCGCTCGGTGTAATTCACGACCAGTTCACTCCACTTCAGGAGCGGATCAAGGATTACATCGCGCAGCCGAAATCGAACGGCTACCAATCGCTTCACACCACGGTGTTTGGTCCGAACCGGCAGCTCTTCGAGATCCAGATCCGCACGCGCGAGATGCACCGCACCGCCGAGTACGGGATCGCGGCGCACTGGAGATTCAAGGAGGATTCGCGAAGTGCGGACGAGCTCGATCGGGCGCTGCAATGGTTTCGGCAGGTGCTGGAGCTGCAGCTCGACGCAAAGACGCCCGATGAGTTTCTGGAATTCCTGAAGCTCGATCTATATCAGGACGAGATCTTCGTCTTCACGCCTACCGGCGACGTCATCCAGCTTCCGAAGGGTGCGACACCGATCGACTTCGCGTTCGCGGTGCATACCGAAGTTGGCGTGCATTGCCAGGGCGCGCGCATCAACGGACGCATTGCGAGTCTCGCGCGTGAGCTCAAGAACTCAGAGACTGTCGAGATCATCACGTCACCATCGGCGAAGCCAAGTCGAGATTGGCTCGCGCATGTGAGGACCGGCCGGGCGAGGCACAAGATCCGTCAGCGACTTCGGATCGAGGAACAGAACACCTCCATCAAGCTCGGTCGTGAGATCCTCGATCGCGAGATCAAGCGGCGCCGCCTCGGCAAAACGGAAGAGACGGACCTCGCCCGCGTGGCGAAGGCGCTGCACCTCACCGACGTGAACCACCTCATCGCCTCGATCGGGCAAGGCGATATCAACGTCTCGCAGGTGCTGAAGGAGCTTTATCCAGACACGGAGACGTCGCCCGAACCAGTCAAGCCCGGCCCGCTGGACTGGCTCGTGGATCGCGTCCGCGGCGCTCCAAAGGGCGTGCGCATCCAGGGCGTGGACGGCATGATGGTTCGCTACGCGCAATGTTGCCAACCGGTGCCCGGCGACCTCGTTGTGGGGTATGTAACGAGAGGCCGCGGGGTCAGCATTCATCGCTCAGACTGTCCAAATCTTCTCATGCTCGTGCAGGAGCCCGAACGCCGGCTCGAGATAGATTGGAAGGAGCTAGAGGGAGAGAAATTCATGGTGCGCCTCGCCCTCGAAGCGACCGACAGGCGGGGCCTCTACGCAGATCTCGCAACCGCCGTCTCGGCGACGGGCACCGATATCAGGAGCTTCGAGCTGCACAGCTCCGACGGACACGTGGTCGGCGAGCTCGCGGTCGAAGTCGGAAATCTCGCCCACCTTCAGAAAATTCTCAAAGCCGCTCGACGCGTCAAAGGCGTGACCGAAGTAGCTCGGCGCGAGCGGCTTGCAAGCGATACCAAGAATGGCGAAAGCAGCATTTGACCTGCAGGCTCCATTTGAGCCGGCGGGAGATCAACCAAAAGCAATCGCAGAGCTGACGCGTGGCCTCGAACGAGGCGACCGCTTTCAGACGCTGCTCGGCGTAACAGGCTCCGGAAAGACGATGACGATCGCAAATGTCATCAGAAATTACGGCAGGCCGACACTCGTGTTGTCGCATAACAAAACGCTGGCGGCGCAGCTCTATGGAGAGATCAAGAGCTTCTTTCCGCACAACGCGGTCGAGTACTTCATCTCGTACTACGACTACTATCAGCCCGAAGCTTACGTGCCGACGACTGACACGTACATCGAGAAGGACGCGTCGATCAACGAAGACATCGACCGGCTGCGGCTGCGCGCGACTTCGAGTTTGATGGAACGCAACGATGTCATCATCGTTGCGACCGTGTCTGCCATTTATGGTTTGGGCGACCCACGCAGCTACCGCGAGCAGATGGTGACCTTGACGAAAGGTCAGAAGATTCCGCGCGACGACATCCTCCGTTCGCTCGTAAAAATTCAGTACTCCCGCAACGACATGGGTCTCGAGCGCGGGACGTTCCGCGTGCGCGGCGATACCGTCGAGATTCTGCCCGCCTATGAAGAGCAGGGCGTGCGCGTCGAGATGTGGGGGAATGAGATCGAGAAAATCAGCAAGATCAATCCGCTCACCGGCGACACGATCGCTAATCTGGAGAAGGCGGCGATCTATCCGGCCAAACATTTCGTGACATCGCGGCCGACGATCGAACGCGCTGTCGCACTGATCCGGGACGAGCTTGCGCAACGACTCACGGAGCTCCGCTCGGCCGGAAAGCTCCTCGAGGCACAGCGTCTGGAGTCGCGTACCAACTTCGACATCGAGATGATGCTCGAGATCGGCACCTGCGCGGGGATCGAGAACTACTCGCGGCATCTCTCCGGTCGCGCGGTCGGTGAGAGACCAGCGTGTCTGTTCGACTATTTCCCAGAGGATTTCCTCGTCGTCGTTGACGAGTCGCACGTCACGCTACCACAGATTGGCGGGATGTTTAACGGCGATCGCGCGCGCAAGCTCACACTCGTCGATTACGGGTTCCGCCTGCCGAGCGCGCTGGACAACCGGCCGCTCATGTTCGACGAGTTCCTGTCGCTCACTCCGCGCGCTTTAAACATCACCGCAACTCCGGGTGACATCGAGCTGCGTCTTTCCGAAGGAGCCGTCGTCGAGCAGATCATTCGACCGACCGGTCTCGTCGATCCGCAGATTGAAGTGCGCCCCGTGCGCGGGCAGGTCGACGATCTCCTCAACGAAATCCGCCTCCGCGAACGCAAAGGCGAGCGAGTGCTCGTCACGACGCTCACGAAGCGGATGGCGGAAGATCTCGCCGACTACCTCCAGCAGATGGGAGTACGCGTTCGATACATGCACGCCGACATCGACGCAATCGAACGGATGGAGATCGTCCGCGGCTTGAGGCTCGGCGAATTCGATGTTCTGATCGGAATCAATCTTCTACGCGAGGGACTCGACCTTCCGGAAGTCTCCCTCGTTGCGATTCTCGACGCGGACCAGGAAGGATTTCTGCGCAGCGACCGCTCGCTCATCCAAACGGTCGGCCGCGCCGCTCGCCACCTCAACGGCCGCGCAATCTTCTACGCCGACAAGATGACCGGCTCAATGCAACGCTGCATCGACGAGACCAATCGCCGTCGAGAGATTCAGACCGCTTACAATATCGAGCACGGCATCACGCCGATGAGCGTGAAGAAGAGCGTCGACCAGGTGCGCTTCATTACTCGTGTCGCCGACGCCCGGTCAGAGCGCGAAGAGCGCGAGCAGGAGAAGGGCCGGCGCGTTGCGGAAGCGGCGGCACACTACGGCGCGGACAATCTCCCTGAGCTTATCGCCGACCTCGAGGCACAGATGCGAGAGGCCGCGGCAAACCTCGATTTCGAGACCGCCGCGCGTCTTCGCGATCAGTTGTTCGAGGTGAAGGCGAAGGCGGGTAAGCAGACAAGCAGTCGAGGATCGCTGGCAGGCATCCACGGCCGCTAGAATGCCCGCGCACCGGCACGTTGTACCTCCGCTCGCAGAAAGAGGCCAGCTCAATCTCACCGAGTCAGAGCTGCGACATTGGGGCGAGGAGCTCGGCCGATCGATCGATCCGCCTCTACTGATTACCCTCACGGGTGAATTAGGCGCCGGCAAAACAACTCTCGTGCAATCCATCTGTCTCGGCTACGGCGTACGAGGTGAGATCACGAGTCCTACGTATGCATTGGTTCAGGAGTATTCCGCGCCCCGGTCGGCGGTCTTTCATATCGATCTCTATCGCCTCGAATCACCGGAGCAGCTCACGAACCTGGGGTGGGACGAGATCGTGAGCTCGCGCGCGCTCGTTCTCGTCGAGTGGCCAGAGCGCGCCGGGAATCGCCTTCCTCAGGATCATCTTCCAATCGATCTTGATTACGTCCCCGAC
>CADDZN010000223.1 GCA_902812375.1 bacterium
CGAACTATGGCACCACCAACAATGGCCGCCATTTCAACTGGGGCTGGCTTGGCTTGCACGGTCTGCTCGGACTTTGGCCGAGGGGACGCAAGGAAACGGTAACGACCACGGAGACCCGGAACACGGCCGGCACCAGATGACAGCGCGAGCTTACTCGGGAACCTTTGGGTCTCCGAGCATCGCGTGATCGTGCTCCATCATATGGTCGTCGTTCCAGATTGAGCTGAGGTCGTTCCCCGCAAAGACATTCGCGTGCACCATCCAGCCGAATGCCTGCGGAATGAAGCGGCCGCCAGCAGCATTGCATTCCTCCTTTGTCGCGACTCCCAGCGGACCGAACACGGGCCGACCGTCTTTCGTCTCGGTCCAGCGGTCTCTCTGGTTGCGCGCGGGAATGCACCAGTTCACGTGCCGATGCCAGCGCGCAATGCTCAATGGCACACGCTGATCGAGCTCCTGTTCCGAGGTTCGCTTTGACGCCGTGTACATCGCCCCGATCAGAACGAACTGACCGCTCGCATTCTTCTTGTACAGAAGCGACGTGGGACGCGCGGGGTCGAAGCCAAACTGGTTGCGGAACGCGTTTCCTGCTTTCGTGAAGTGGTACTGCGGCTGATTCTTGATCTGCGGCCCGAACATCTTGTAGCCATCGTCTTCAGCGACCTTTACATCGCGGTATTTCGCGATTGCCTGACGCAACTCAGTTATGACGTGCGCCGCTCGGACCGAATCCTCTGGCGTGCGCGGCCGCGTTCTCGAGTAGGCCATGTGCTTCGCCATCGCAGCCATCTTCCAGTCCCCGCCAGCGTTCATGTCCATCTGCCCACCGTTCGTGGATGCATGAGCTGACGAGGCCGTGGTGTCGCGATGCTCCGGCGCGTGCTGGGCAGCGACTGGCGCTGTGAGCGCCAGCGTCAGTGCAGCAACAGTAGTTGATCTCAGTACAGGTGCAGCAAACATTTTCACGTCGTCCGGAATAGAGACATACCTTACCTACCCCGATTAGACGATCCTGCTCCCTCGTAGTTAGCTGCCGAACTCCGTGAGGAGCTTATCGAGGGCTTTAGCTACCCGTTCGTGTGGAAGCTGATGGATCTGGTCTTCGTTCCACGCGACTATCTCGCCCGGGGTGTTGAACGGCGCATATGGCTTGTGCTCGCGCTTCAGCAAGACCAACGATGGTTTTCTGAACGCCGAGGCTGCGTGCGAGATGCTCGTATCTGGCGTGAAGACGAGGTCCGCGGTCTGAACGAGAGCAAAGGCGTCGCGGAGATTTGGGGTCGGCACCGGTAGCGCTTGAACCGCGCTCGCGACTTTCTGGACACTGTCCCACTCTCTTGGGAGTCCCATGATTATCATGGGCATCGCAGGGATTCGAGCACGAACATTCTGAAGTGTCGCGATGAACTTTCCATCCGGCCATCTCCGCTTTGGCTCGGAGGCAGAGAGATTTATCAGCAGACGCTTGCTCGCGACTTCGCGTTCTGATCCCGCCGGCGTTACGAGGGCGCGCGCTTGGCGCCACTGTTCCTCTGCCCAGGCCGTCTCCGTTGGAGAAAGAAAAAGCTCGGGCTGCCAGTCGACCTTCGCGGGATCAACACCGAACGGGACAGCCAACTGCTTCGACCCCTCGATGTAGTGATCGCTGCGATTCCATTCGGGCACCGAGACGTTGTAGATCCGCGGCTTCTTGTCTCCTCCAGCGCCAACCCTGAATGGAGCGCGTCCCGCAAACATCAAGAGCGGCGTTGATGTAAAGATCGGCGGATTGTTGATCCTTCCATCCACCATCACCGTGTAGCGTGACCGCCGCAGTCGTTTCATCGTTGCCCAGTAACTCGAGAAGGACCGTCGATCGAGCATCAACACTCTGCCAACATACGGATTTCCCTCCAGCACCGGAGCCGTCGTCGGAGTGGCCAGCACATCCACTTTCCGAGCAGGCAGAGCCATTGCGATGTTCCGAATGAGCGAAGTCGCCATGATCATGTCGCCGATTCGCTCGTATCGTATCACGAGCACGCGGTAATTGACTTCAGTCGGCGCGGGTAGCCGCGTTTGCCGGCGACCTGGCAGCATCAATGCCAGCGCGCGCATCCAGAATCCGCGCCAGGCTACCTCAAGCTTTCTCAGGTTCACCGGTAAGTGGGAGCTCGAGGAGCTTTCGCGAAGGTTGCGGATCTCTCGTGTGATAGACCTGGATTGCGTTGATCACGAACGGCTCCGGTATCCGGGTCTTGAGCAGCTCGCGCGTTGCCTCCGCGCCGAGCGACTGATACAGGCTCAGCGTCACATGTGGGCTAAAAGTGTACCGCGCCCGCGTGAACGGCAGTCCACTCGTCGCAATCCGATCGTGGAGGATTCGCAACGGTCCGTACGCGTCGACGGGCAGCACGATGATATTCGTCTGCATGAAGCGTTGCGGCGGATGAAACGAGAGCGTGATCGGACGCGTATCACGCGCAATCGGCTCGAGCGCCTTCCGAATTTCCTCTACGTCCACCGAAGGCGGAATCGGACCCAGCCCGGACGATCCAGCGAGCGTTATATGTGGCGGCTTGGATCGCGAGAGCTTCGGATCGTACCGCTCGTTTATCTCCCGGATCCGCTCGCCCACGCCACCAGGCAGCTCAGCGAGGATGAAGATTCCATTCAGCAACTGTCACTCGGCGCTGTTCCGCGGCTGGGCAAAATCTAGAATCGTATGGAGAACAGTACTGGATTCACCTGAATCTGTGACGATCGCTTCCCTTTTATCAGCTCCCGATCTATGTGGTTCCCCGGATGCGAGTGTGTGTACTTCACGACCTTCAATCCAACCAGCGTGCCAATAGCTGCCCCGCTCATGACGTCGCTTGCCCAGTGCATGTTGTTGTACATGCGTGACGCTCCAATCAATGAAGCTCCGCCATAGAATACCGTACCGACGTACCAGGTTGCATGCGGCCACCAGAACTGACTCTCTCGCGTCAACGTAGAGGCGAAAGCAAACGCTGCGGTTGTGTGGCCTGACGGAAAGGACCGGTACTTATCGTCAGTCAACCCTCTCCAGAGCTGAAAGTTGTAGGGATTCGCTGTATCGGCGTAAGGTCGTTGTCTGCCGGCCGTCAACTTGATTCCGGTGCCAACGATGCCAGCAAGTAAAATCGATTCGACGCTGTGAAGACCGAGCGCCTGGACCCTCCGCTGACCATCGGCGCGGCCGACGAGATACAGCCCCGCGCCCGTGAGCAGCGAGCCCGGATCGCCGAGTAACCTGAAACCCGTCGCGGCGTTCTTGAGAAACCTGTTCTCCTGGGTGTGCGGGTTCTGTAATCTGCTCGCGACCTGACGATCAATTGGAGCCACGAGCGCTGCTCCCGCCGCAAAAGCGCCCAGGAGGAGCACGTCTTTGCCGACAAACAGAGTGGATTTCTTGTTGATCGTATCCTGCACTTGCGCATGCGCGGCGACGCCAAGCGTCGTCGTAAGCAGCACAACAGAAAGGAACTTGCGTAACAAGGAGCAACTCCCGCTAAAAAGTTTTTCAAGCGATTTGCAGTGACTCATTACCTTTCGGGAATGCAAATCTCTTACCCCTTGTCAATCATGCTTCCAATCGCGATATCACTCGAATGTTGACTATCGATCTCGCCGGCAAGCGCGCGCTCGTAGCCGGCGTTGCGGACGATGCGGGCTTCGGGTTTGCGATTGCGAAGTCTCTGGCGGAAGCGGGAGCAAGGGTCTCCGTCGGAACATGGCCGCCCGCGCTCAACATCTTCATGAACCTGATGGAGCGCGGGAAGATGAACGAGTCGCGTAAGTTGTCGAGCGGACAGCTTTTAGAGTTCGAGAAGATCTATCCACTCGATGCGGCATATGACACGCTGGGCGACGCGCCGGAAGATATCCGGACCAACAAGCGCTACAAGGAGACCGGTGATTTCAGCATCGAAGGTCTGACCCGGCGCGTTGAGTCGGATTTTGGCGCGCAGTCGCTGGACATTGTCATCCATTCACTCGCGAATGGTCCCGAAGTGAAAAAACCGCTGCTCGAGACGACGCGCCCCGGCTATCTCACGGCACTCAGCGTCAGCGCGTATTCGCTCGTCTCAATGGTGTCGCGACTCGCGCCGCTCATGCGAAAGGGCGGCTCCTTTCTGTCGCTTACCTACATGGCGAGCGAGCGCGTGATTCCCGGCTATGGCGGCGGGATGTCGTCGGCTAAAGCGGCGCTCGAGAGTGACACCCGCACCCTTGCCTTCGAGGCAGGTCGCAGATACGGTGTCCGCGTTAATACCATATCAGCGGGCCCCTTGGCGTCGCGTGCCGCGAGCGCCATCGGCATCATCGAAAAAATGGTCGAGTATTGCGCGGCGAATTCGCCGCTTCAGGATCCGTTGCAGGCGGAAGAAGTCGGAAACGCGGCGGCATTTCTGTGCAGTCCGCTGGCGAGTGGTATTACGGGCACAATCGTCTACGTTGACAAGGGTTACCACTCGATGGGAATGGCACTTGATGGCGGACCTTCCGCGAGCTAACCGGTCAAGGCTCTTTCTTTTCTCCAGCCCCCGCTGCGCGCGCCAGCTCTAATCTCCGCCGAATGTCTCCCAACTCTGCCACCGAATGACGACCTGAAAGTCGCATCACTTTTCCAGTCGCTGAATCGTTCCAGGTAATCACGTTGTAGGCGCTCAGGACGGCTGCCATCCGCGGTCGAGCGGGCGCGGCTACTATCGCCGGTGGTGCCGTTGCCGGCGTCGGCGACTGTGTGGTCGATTGCGCTTCCGGCTGTGTTGCGAGCGCTCTGCGCTGATTGTCCGGCGCCACAGGTTTCACCATCCCTCGTCCGCCATTCGCTGCTGATGATTTGGCGGCCTGCGCTCCAAGTCCCGTCGCAACCACTGACTGCAGTTCTACCTTGCTCACTTCAGTTAAAACCACTGTGTCGCCTGGCGCTATCTCGTACGACGTGCTGCTCCCCCCAAAGGTCTTGCTGGTGCCAAGAACTTTTGGTGCAACAGGGCTTGCCGCGTCCATGGACGCTACTGACGCACCCGCCGAGAACCGCGCGGGCTCTGCGCTTTTGGTTTCTCCGATCGTCGGAGGCGATAGCGCTCCCGAAGACGAAGACGCGCTTCGCCGAACGTTACCAGTCGGAGCCGTGCGCACTGGAACGGTCTTCTCCGTCGCTTGTGCTTCCGTTTTCTCAGGCGTTGAGATCGCTGGCACACTCGTCGGCTGGCTCGTCGGCGCGGACGCTACTGCGGCTGTTACTGAAGCAGAGTCGGACGTAGATGTCTTGGTGCGGCCCACTCGATCCTTGAGCACCACGAAGCTGCCGAGCGCAACGACTGCTATTGCCGCGGCGGCGCGCCATGCCGCCCAATTTTTTGCCTTGACAGTATTCGTAACGGGAATGACCCCGCTCGGAACGCGGTCGAGCGCCATCAGGATGCGTGATGCGCCCGCAATGAACCCGCGCGCTTCCGCAACCGCGGCCGCGCACTGAGCGCAGCTCGCGGTATGCGCTTCGGCTTCCGCCGCGTCGTGAGCGCTCAGCTCGCCATCCAGCCACGAGTGTATCGTTCCTTCATCAAGATGCTGCCTTCTTCTCTCTCTCATTTTGCGCCTTTTGCA
>CADDZN010000224.1 GCA_902812375.1 bacterium
TCCCTCAGCACACCGCAATGGCCGTGGTCCGTGTACTCGCACATGCACACATCGGTGATCACGACGAGGTTTGGCAATTCCGTTTTCAGGGCGCGAACCGCCATCTGTACCGCGCCTTTGTCGTCCCAAGCTGAAGAACCGGTTGCATCCTTGGTCTCTGGCACACCGAAGAGGATGATTCCGCCAACTCCGGCCTTCGCAGCCAATTCAGCGTCACGCAACATCTCGTCGACAGAAGTCTGATTGACGCCTGGCATCGAACCGACCGGACGCCGGACCTTTTTGCCGTCGCGCACGAACACTGGAAGAACTAGCTGTGCGGCCGCGAGATGCGTTTCTCGCACCAGGTTCCTGAGAGCGGCGGTGCGGCGCAGCCGGCGGGGGCGATACTCCGGAAAGCTCGACATGCTACTCAGGTTGCGGCGCGGGAAGTTTGGTGAGCTGTCGGAGCTCGACCAGCAGACTCGAGCCGCCACGCATGCGGATTTCGTCAGCGAGACCTTCGCCGGTTGTTTCGGGCGAACGCGCGTCGAGCAGACGCGATCCGCGGACGATGTGCTTTCCAGCTACGTCGGCGAGCATTGCATATAATGTAGGGCCCGCGCCCACATCGCTCACGATAGCACCAATCGGCACCTGACACCCGCCCTCGAGCGCGGCGAGAAGAGCCCGCTCGGCCCGCGTCGCGATCGATGTCGATTCGTGGTTAAGCGGCGCCAGCAGGCTCTGCATCCGATCGTCATCGCTCCTGGCCTCAACCGCGATCACGCCCTGACCCGGCGCCGGGATCCATGTGGTTGGATCGAGAAACGCGGTGATGCGCCGCTGCACCTCGAGCCGAATCAATCCAGCCGCGGCCAGAATCGCTGCATGGACTTTCCCCGATTCCACCTTGCTGAGTCGTGTCGGGACATTTCCTCGAAGCTCTACGACCTCGAGGTCGGGCCGGATCTCCCTGAGCTGCGCCCGACGCCGGAGACTCGATGTCCCAACTCTGGAGCCCGCTGGAAGGTCGTCGAGGTTCTCCGCACCAGTGATGCGATTCACCACGAGCACGTCGCGCGGATCCTCCCGCGCTAGCTGCGCCACGATCTCGAGTCCGTCTGGCGAATCAGTTGGCAAATCCTTGAGCGAATGCACGGCGCAATCGATTTTCCCCTTCGACAGCGCCGTCTCGATTTCCTGGGTGAACAGACCCTTCGCGCCGATCTCGCTCAGTGGCTGATCCAGATTCTTGTCGCCCTTTGTCTTGAACGTGACGAGCTCGCACCGAACGCCGCGGGCAACGAGGGCCGATTCGACGAGTCGCGCCTGTCGGAGCGCCAGCTCGGACGCACGCGTTCCAATTCTGACTACATCCGGGTCACTTTTCGCGTTACTCGCCACGTACTATCGCCGCAACGAGCCCGTCGATCGTGGACTCCTCCGCCTCGTACCGCACCTCTATACCCTTCTCTTTCAGTACGACCGACGTCTGCGGGCCGATGGATGCGGCCGGTACTCGTCCCGCGAGCTCGTCACCAACGGAGTCAACGTACGCCCTCACCGACGAGGCAGATGTGAAAGTTACGAGATCCACTTTTCCTGCCTCGATGTCGCGAGACAGCTTTTCTGCTCCCTCTCCATCTCTGATCGAACGATACGCTTCGATCACGGTGACATCGGCTCCGATCGCCTCGAGGCCCGCCGCGAGAACGTCGCGTGCGCCTTCCGCGGTGACGTAGAGCACGGTCGCCCCCGCTACATCGTCGCGGTTCCGCAGCATCTCCAGTAATCCTTCGGCCACGAACCGGTTCGGGATCAGATCGACGGTGATGCCATGCTCGAGAAGAGCGCCCGCAGTCGCCGGGCCCACTGCAGCGAGCTTGATTCCCGCCAGACCACGGGCGTCGCGGCCAGCGCCGAGAAGCTGCTCCCAGAAAATCGCGACTGCGTTCTGGCTCGTGAAAATGATCCAGTCAAACGCGCTGAGTGTTTTGATCGCCGCGCGCAGCGGAGCAAGATCCAGACGCGCGATCTGTGTCGCGGGCATCTCCAGGACATCGGCGCCGAGCTCGCGCAATTTCTCACTGAGTGCGGGCGCCTGCTGGGTCGCGCGGGTAACGACGATCCGTTTCCCAAACAGCGGGCGCCGCTCAAACCAGGCGAGCTCGTCGCGCAGCACTACCGACCATCCGATGACCGTGATCACAGGTGCGGTCAGATTCTGTTCTTCCGCTTTTTGGGCAAGAGTTTCCAGCGTAGCGACGACCGTGCGCTGTTTGGGAAGTGTTCCCCACTGGATCGCTGCTGCCGGCATCTCGCCCGGCATCCCGCCAGCAATCAATGCGTCGGCAATCGCTGTGAGCGTCTGCACTCCCATGTACAGCACGATCGTGCCACCCGCTTTGGCGAGAGCGGCCCAGTTCGTCTGTGTCGAGGGCTTTGCTGGATCTTCGTGACCGGTAACGAACGTCACGGATGTCGACAGACCACGATGCGTGACAGGAATTCCGGCGTACGCAGCGGCGGCGATGCCGGCTGTTATTCCTGGAACTACCTCGAATGGAATCGACGCATCGTTCAACGCCTGCACCTCTTCGCTGCCACGCCCGAACACGAACGGATCCCCACCCTTGAGGCGCACCACACGTTTCCCTTTACGCGCCAGTCTCACGAGGAGCTCATTGATCTCGGCCTGAGAAACCGAGCCCGCGGCGCCGCCGCGCTTGCCGACGTAATACAGTTCCGGCCTGCCGGTCTCGCGAGCCCCGGGCGGAAGCAACTTCACGTTCGCGAGCGCATCGTACACTACTGCGTCAGCCGAGTCGATTAGCTGATGTCCTCTCACTGTGATGAGTCCGGGATCGCCCGGACCCGCGCCAACGAGAAAAACCTTTCCCTCAATCAAGCGAACTTCCTGCCGGCGATCTCACACCTTCGACTGGGTTGACGGATTCTCCGAGACCATACGGTGCCGTGCTCAGTCCGACCCTCTCTGCCCACTGCGCATACTCGACGGGCGATATCTCCGACGGCTTGATCTCACTCCGGCCACCCCAGAATACGTTCGTGTACAGGACAGGAATCCCCGCCTCATCGAGATGCGCATCGATTGCCGCCTTATGTGCGAGCACGAGATCCTTGTCGGTGCCATGCGCGACGGCCATCACGTTCACGTTCGCAAACTCAGGCCCTCCCTCGCGCCAGTACGCGTGGGTGAGAATGTGATGACGCCCGACCTCTTTTCCGGCCTCTATTTCTTGCCCTGGCGGCACTCGCCAATGGAAGAGGGCGTTGTAGCGCGTCACTCGCTCGCCCGTCGCTGACGGCTTCACATGCTCGAGAAAGGTGGAAAAGCGTCCGATGACTTCACGTTCACTTAACGATCGCGCGGCACGAACGAACTCGTCGAGCGTCAGTCCAACTTCCGCAGCGCGCCTTCGCCAGGGAGCGCGTGCTACCTCGTCAACCGTAAACTCGCGCTTGAGCGCGGTCAGGACGCGCCAATCCAGTGGCGAAAGCTCCACAATATTTGTCTCGAGGACGCGTCCGGGTTCCTCGCTGCGGGAACCTGGTTCCATTCCACGCCTCCGAACATGGCCGACGCCGAGAGCGAACAAGTTCTTCGCGGGCATGATGCGATAGGCGGTCGCGCCGACTTGCCGCGCCAGAAAATCGCAGTGACGGGTCATGGAGAATCCCTGCGGAACTTTGAGCGTAGTCCACAAGCGGTAAACGGAGCCCTGGGTCTCGACGTCC
Source organism: bacterium (assembly GCA_902812375.1). Taxonomy (GTDB): domain Bacteria; phylum Gemmatimonadota; class Gemmatimonadetes; order Gemmatimonadales; family Gemmatimonadaceae; genus UBA4720. The sequence continues at coordinate 3,742 of CADDZN010000224.1, forward strand.
GTGGACCGAATCACTACGTGTCCAGAGAAGGGATCATCTTTCACCATGTAGCTGAAGGCTGAATCGAGCTTTTCCGCCGGCACGCGCCAGGCGACCAATGCGCCCGGGGCGAGGTTCGTGGCCATCAGTGTTTGTCGTATACGCCTGATGACGCCGGCCACCAGCATCGCGCGCAACCGCTCGATGACGACGTTCTCCGGTAGATCGGCCGCCGCGGCGATTGCGGCGAACGGCTCTTCGACGAACCCAGCGATGCGATCCTCTGACACCGCGAGGATGCGTGCGTTGATCGGATCAGAGGTCGCGGTGGGAATTACCTCCACTACTTCCTCAATCCCTTGCGCCGAAAGTACAGGCTCGCCGCATACGCGGCATAAATGCAGAGCGCGATCGTGTATGCGAGATGATACGCGGCGGATGTCTCAGGCATCTTCTCTCCTCAGAATCATCGCGTCGCGCTCGACCGCGTAGCGGTACCGCGCGCGCACGAACGCCAGATAAAGAAGCGTGAACGAGATCAGCGAAATGAACAGCGTCAACAGCATCTCGTTCGGCAACGATGGCGCGCTCGGCTTTCCGACAATCGGACGCGGGTGCATTGTGGCGAACAGATAGACACTCAAATGAATGAACGGGATCAGAAGCGCACCGAGTATTCCGAGCACCGCTGAGTAGCGCGCGCGCATGTCTGGTGACTCCACCGCTCCGCGCAGCACGATGTAGGCAACATAGATGAACCACAGAAAGAGCGTCGAAACGAGGCGGACATCCCACCACGCCCAGTACGTTCCCCAGATCGGTTTTGCCCAGATCGGCCCGGTAATCAGAACGACAGTCGTGAAAACTACTCCCACCTCCGCGGAGCTCTCGGCGAATTGATCGAGACGCGGATCGCGGAGCCACAGATAGATCGCGCTCGCGATCGCGACGAGCCCGAACGCGAGGAATGCAACCCACGCAGCAGGAACGTGGATGTAGAAAATCTTCTGTGCCGCTCCTTGTTTCGCCTCGAGAGGGGTGAAAAACGCAGCGCGAATCACGGCGCCGACGACGGCGAGGGCCGCGATCGACGGGAGCCAGGGGATCTTCATTGAAGAACGGACGTGGGCGGAAGCACTAACTCAATTTAAGCGAATTGCAGTACTGAGTTCTTGTATCTTGGCACATCTAGCGGGATGCGGGATGCGGGATGCGGGAAGCGGGAGGAGTTGTTAGGTCACTACGCCCGGACTTAGCTCTCTGGCGCTGTAGCAACTGCCTGTGCTACGAATGGCGCCCAGTAGAGTCCCGACGTCGTAACCTGACAAACTGACATCTAACTGACTTGGAGCTCTCGCCCGTTCTGTTGCAGTTCAATCTTCAGAAGTGCCGCGATGTCAGACAAACTATTCCTCCACCGTGAACGGATAAGCAATGGTGCACGCGGCGACGAACACTATGTCGAAGGCGAGAAGCAGCTTGAGCCAGGCGCCCGCCTCCACGATCGGCCTTCCGCTCAATAACTTGGCGGTCGCCTGAGTGGCGCCGATCACGATCGGAACGAAGAATGGCAGTGCGAGCATCGGCAGCAGCAGCTCCGCGAGTCGAGTGTTCACCGCCATCGCGCTGAACAAAGTCCCAACGGCGACGAGCCCAATCGCTGCCAGTACCGCAATACCAACGAGCGGCAGGGCGACGTGGCCAAGCGGGAGATTGTAGAACACGACCAGGGCGGGGATCGCAACCATCTGCACCGCAGCGACAAAAATCAGGTTAGCGAGCGCCTTGCCGAGGAAGATGGACGATCTCGAAACGGGCGACGCGAGTAGACCATCGATTGCGTGATCCGCCGCCTCGACGCCGAATGAGCGGTGCAGATGG
>CADDZN010000225.1 GCA_902812375.1 bacterium
GCGGAAACAGACTCGGTACTGATCGTTGACGCGGATACTGTATTGACCGCGTCGCTTTCCCTTAAGACGCTCCAATCGGTTTCCCGGTGGAACAGCGAGCTCTCGCAAATCCCTGACACGATTGAGCTGGGTCATCTTCCGACGGACTACTGGCCAGAGCTCGATAGGACAAGCTGGCTCGGCTTCCACCGCCTTCACTTTTCAGGACATCCAGGTAGAACAGCCGCGGGTGCCCGTGCTCCTCAGCGTCGCACCGCGGCCGCCGATTTTTTGTCAGCGCCGGCGATCATCGCGTACCGGTTGCCCCAAACGTGATGCGCAACGGAGACGCGAGACGTATCGCGAACCGGTCTAGATAATTCCACCACGATTGCGGCGTCGGAAAGTCCCCGCTGTCGGTCCAGCCGGCACCGATGTAGTGCACGACCGGCTGGCCCGAGGTCGCGTGGCTTATCGCCAGATAATGGGTTGGCGTCTCTTTCCACTCGGTGATCCGCTCACGTGGCAAGAGCACCGCGGTGCCGAGCTCACCATGTCCTCCATTTTTCGGCGCGACGGGTCCCCAACCAGTGAGCCAACCCCAAGGCTGGTCCTTGCTTTCGATGCCCTTCATTCCGGGGCGCTTCACCAGCCCGATTGCATAGACGATCTCTCCCGGTGTTGCGGACGTGAAGATGCTTTCCTGACGATAGAGATTCTGCCCTGCATCAATCGAAAATCTCTTGACCTCGGACACGGTCTCGTTGCCGGCGCTCCATGGATCGTAGCGCAGCTCGAAGCTCGCGCGGATCGGACCGTTCGCCGTGATGCGATATGCCTTGAAGTTATCCGCTCTATACAAGCTGTCGCCGCGCCACAGTGCAGTGCCACCCGCCCCAAGTGTCTCACCAACGTCGAAGAAGTCGGCGCCTTCGCCAGTATCGACGTGATAGGAGTCATGCCCCTTCGCGTACCACTTCTCGAGAATCGGCGTTCTTACGCTCTTGACCCACACGTCGAGCCCACTGCTCGACATTGCGGACGGTGTTTTCTTGAGTCCTTCACCATAAGCGCGGAACGCAATTCGATCGCTCTCCCATGCGATGTCGTCCCTCGGCACATCGTGCAGCACGTGTACGCGTGAAGCGGATTTAGTCACGGGCGCGACATCCTCGAGATAGAATTCCTTCTTCTCGTGCGGCCAGAAGCTCCCCTGGAAGATGAGCAGCTCCGGAGTGCCGTTAGTATCATTGTCGATAACCTGCGACGTTACTTCGTTCCCTGCAGCATCGACCACTCGAACTCGATTTGCTGCCGCGTGTGGTAAATGCTCGAGCACCGTGGGCCACGTGAGCTCGATAGTCTCGTCTTCCCGCGGGATCGCCAACAAGTTCTCGGCGAACACCGGAGCTCGGCTTGCCGCGGACCTTGCCTGCGCTTCCGCTGCGCGCGGTAATCCAATTGAAAGGAGCGCACCTACAGCGATCAATCCTGACAGTTTTCCCAAGCGAGCACTCCACGCCACGATGAGATTCGGGCTCGCTTGGATTGACCGCTCACTCCTATACTGATCCATCACTTGAGTTGCCTCATGTCGACCGCATCCATGTCTGAATAATCCTGGTTCTCGCCACCCATCGCCCAGCAGAACGAATAGCTGCTGGTGCCACATCCACAGTGTATCGACCAGCCTGGCGACAGCACGACTTCTCCGTCGCGCACAATGATGCTTCGCGTCTCTTCGGGCTCTCCCATCAAATGCAGGACGATCGCATCCGCCGGCAAATCGAAATAGAGATAGATCTCGGTGCGCCGACCGTGGGTGTGCGCGGGCATCGTGTTCCACACACTTCCGGGCTCGAGCACCGTCACTCCCATCACGAGCTGTCCGCTCTTCACGCCGTCAGCGTGGATGTAGCGCGAGATGCGCCGGCGATTCGCCTTTTCCGCGCTGCCGGTGTCCATCGACTGCGCCTCGCTCGCTGTCACACGATTGGTGGGATGCGTCGCGTGTGCAGGATAGCTCACCAGGTAGTAACGTGCTGGCGACTTGGGATCGTCGCTGGCGAACTGTATGTCGCGAGCTCCTTTGCCGATATACAGCACGTCGCGCTTCGCCATTTGATACGGTCGCCCGTCAACGGAGATCGTGCCGCTTCCCCCGATGTTGAGTGCGCCGAGCTCGCGTCGCTCGGCGAAATATTCGGCCTTGAGAGCAGCGGGCGGTTTGAGCCCAAGTGACGTCGCAAGCGGCACGACGCCGCCGACAACGGCGCGGTCGAGATCTGTCACGTTCAGCACGACCTGACCCTCCACAAACAAATTCGTGAGGAGAAAGCGCGATCTCAGCGCGTCGGTGGGAAGCGTGCGAGCGGTCGCTGAATCGGGGAAGTAATGCATTAGAGTCTGAATTCCGGTAGTGAAATCATCGCGCCATCCAGCCGCCGTCGACGACCAGCACGTGACCATTGATGTAGTTGCTTGCCTGTGATGCAAGGAACACGACTGCGCCAGTGATATCCGCCGGCTCTCCCCATCGGCCGGCGGGAATCCTGGCGAGGATCTCGGCCGAACGCTTTTCGTCGCGCTGAAGGGCCTGGGTGTTGTCGGTTCGAAAATATCCCGGCGCGATCGCGTTTACCTGCACGCCGTCCTTTGCCCATTCATTGGCGAGAGCTTTCGTCAATCCGGCGACTGCGTGCTTGCTCGCGGTATACGCGGGCACGGTGATGCCACCGCTGAAGGAGAGCAGCGAGGCGATGTTGATCACTTTTCCTTTCCGACGCGCAACCATCGAGCGACCAAATCGCTGCGACAGAATGAAAGTCGAATCAAGATTGGTGCGCATCACGTAATCCCAATCGTCGAGGGAGTAATCGGTGGCGGGTGTGCGTCTGATCGTCCCTGCATTGTTCACGAGAATGCTGATCTCGCCCGCACCTTTTTCCGCTTCGTCCGCGAGCGACAATGCGGCATCGCGCGCGGAAAGATCAGCAGCTAACTCCCAGGCTTCTCGTCCGAGCTTCCTGATCGTCGCAGCCGTCTTCGCGGCTCCGCCGAGCTTGGAGCTCACGCATACGATGTTCGCGCCCGCTTCAGCCAAGGCAATCGCCATCGCTTGGCCCAGACCTCGGCTGGCCCCCGTCACCAGCGCGGTTTCCCCTTCTAGAGAGAAGCGGTTCGCCGCGGTAGGGCTCATTGCCCAAGCTCCAGCGCCGCCATGATGAATGGGCCGACGCCTTTGTAATCGTCGGCGACAATCGGCTCACTCACATAATAGGAGTACGAACCGTCCCGATACGTTCCGTCTTTGCGCGGCGCGCCGCCCAAACCCGCGACCTGACAGATCTTGGTGAGCGACGGACGTCCATCACTGCCCGTTTTGACGAGGTTCGAGATCAATCCATCGAACCCGCGCTGCGCGACGCTGCGATAACTGGGCGCCAAATAGCCGAGGCGTGCTCCTTTGCCCAGCGCGTAGACGAACATGCTCGACGCTGAAGCCTCGAGGTAATTGCCACGCCGGTTCGGCTGATCGAGCACCTGCCACCACAAACCAGTGACTGGATCCTGCACACGCGCCACTGCGGCAGCGAGATCCTGAACAGTTCGTATGATCTCATCGCGATCGCGATGGTTCTGTGGCAGATAGTCCAACGTTTCGACTGCGGCAACGAGATACCATCCAACAGCGCGTCCCCAGAAGCTCGCGGAGAGACCGGTGGCGGTGTCAGCCCATGGTTGCGAGTGCGAGGCATCCCAGCCGTGATACATGAGCCCGGTGCGCGAGTCACGGGTGTGTCGCGCAACCAGCAGGAATTGACGGCTCACATCATCGTACGCGGTCGAATCGCCAAACACTCGCGTGTATTCCGCGTAAAACGGCTCGGCCATGTACAACCCATCGAGCCACATCTGCTGGGGGTAAATCTTCTTGTGCCAGAATCCACCCTCGCTCGTACGTGGCTGCGTACGCAACTGATTCCGCAGCAACTCGGCGGTGCGACGATAGCGAGCGTCGTGCGTCTCGTTCCAGAGCGGAAAGAGCAATCGACCTTCCGCGATCTGGTCGAGGTTGTAGTCGTCGGGTTTGTAACCGATGATCGATCCATCGGGTTGGACGAACCGGTCGATGTTCGTCTTTACGTATGAATGGAGCGCCGAATCTCTGCGCGACTCCGCGACGCGCTCGATCGCGAGCAGCACCAAACCCGCCGTATAATCCCAGCGAGGAGCGACCTGTGGGTTCCGCGCAACGACGGCATCAGCAAACCGGACCGACCAAGGAATGGCGGATCGGGCGTTCGCGCGACTCTGCGCGTGAGCCGAGATCTCCTGCGCGTGAGCCACTGCGGTACATGCCGTGCTCGCCACCGTGGTGGCGAGCACGACCGCGCGAGTACCGGATGACCCGCACCAGAAGCGTCGTCCTCGCTTGCGCATCCCGCATCCCGCGTCCCTCATCCCGCCTCCCTCATCCCGCGTCCCTCATCCCGCCAAAACCAGCTCGCCATTAACGCGCGTATTCCGCATCTGCAGTCTCGTGACGCGCTCGACGACATCGGGATTCTTCACGTTCGAAAACGTGCAGTCAATAAGTCTGATGTCGTCGATCACTGACCGCTCGAACCCGCGGGCATAAATCACGTACGCGCTCTTCTGACTCGTGACGCGAAGCATCTCGACATCCCGCACGACAGGAACGAACTGTCCCTTTGGTCCTTCCTCGTAGTAGAAATCGATGGAGAGTACAGCATCAGCGACCTCGCCAACTGTCACGTCGCGCATGTAGATGTGCTCGAGAGTCCCGCCGCGCGCTGCATTGTTCTTCAACCTCAGAGCGCGATCGAGGTGCGGGCTATTCATCTTGCACTGCTCGGCAAAGACATTCCGCACGCCGCCGGATATCTCGCTGCCGATAGTGACGCCGCCGTGACCGTCCCGCATCTCGCAGCCGCGCACGATGATGTTCTCGCTTGGCACACCGATGCGACGGCCGTCCGCGTTGCGACCGCTCTTGATCGCAATGCAATCGTCACCGGTATTGAAGAAACAGGTGTCGATCAGAACATCGCGGCAGGATTCCGGATCGCAGCCATCGTTGTTCGGCCCAAGGCTGGAGATCGAGACGCCACGAACCGTGACGTTGGTGCAGAGAACGGGATGAAGCTCCCACATTGGTGAGTTCGTGACCGTCACGCCCTCGATCAGGACGTTGCGGCAGCGATAGAACTCGACGAATTGCGGACGCAGATAGCTTCCCTCGCCAAACACGCGCTGCTCGACCGGCACTCCGCGCTCGGCCATATCGAATAGGCGTTCGCGTGCCTCGTTTTGTCGAGGCTCGCCCTTCTTCCAGCCGAACTCGGTGTTTCCCTTCCACGGCCACCAGTGCGCGTTGTCAGCCTGGCCGTCGAGAGTTCCTTCTCCGGTGACAGCGACGTCCGTGCGGTCGAGCGCATAGATGAGCGGCGACAAGCCGTAGTACTCGACGCCCTCGAAGCGCGTCAAAACGGGCGGCAGATACTGCGCCGGATCCTGACTGAAGGCAATGGTTGCGCCCTTGTCGATATGAAGATTGACGCGATCGAGGAGATGGATAGGCCCAGTGAGAT
>CADDZN010000226.1 GCA_902812375.1 bacterium
GGCCGCCGACGTAAAATCTCAGGTCGGAGAGCTCGCCGTTCTCCCTATCGAGCACCAGACGCGCCGGGCCGACATTGCATTCGATGTCCCATTCGACATCGCGCGACCTCTGGGAATCTCCCCAGTTCGTCGAGCCGCGGCCATTTCCGTACCGGATCGAGTTCCCACTGCCGCAGATGCCCGGCTTCACGGCGAATGACATCCGGACAGTTCCATTCGACACGCGAGCGACTCTGCTCGCGATGCTCTGCGCGTTGCCCGTTGTCGCGAGGCAAACCAGAGCCGTGAAGACGGTAGCTATCGTCTTCACGCGCTGAGTATTGGTTGCTATAGTCATCTGTTGATCAGGTCCATGAGAAACTGTTGCACGCGCGGATCCCGCGACTGGCCCAGCCAGAAAATCGCTTTCTTCCGCAGCTCGGGGTCCTTCTCGTTCTTCGCAATGTCAAAGAGCTTGTCCATCGCCGCCTTGTCGTTCTCGCGTTGCGAGAAGACGAAGATCATCTGCTCCTTCATCTCGCTCTCGCCCATCCGGTTGTAGAGGCCGACCAGCTCCGACATCGGCGCACCGCTCTGGCCCGCCCAGAAGAGGGCCTTCTTCCGTAGCTCAATGTCCTCCTTCGGGTCCGCCGCGACGTTCATGAGCCACTGCTCGTTACCCGCCCCGGATTGCTGGGACAGAGAGAAGAGAACTTTCTCCTTCAGATCCTCATTGGTGAGGCGCGTGAAAAGGCCGCGCAGAAATTCGGTGTTTGCCACGCCGGATCGCTGCCCCAGCCAGAAGATCGCCTTCTCCCTCAGATCACTGTCCTCCGAGTCGCGGAGTGCGAAGTCGCGCAGGATTTGTTGGGCTCGCGGCTCGTTCTGCTGTGAAAGCGCAAATAGGGCTTTATCCTTGATGCTCTCATCAGCATTACTCTTGAGAATCTCCTCGAGGAGCCCGGTCGACCCCGGCACCTGAGACAACCAGAACACCGCTTGCTCACGGACCTCCTGATCGGGATCGTTGCGCGCGACGTTCATGAGAATGTTCGCGGTCTGATCCGTTGCCTTCTGTGAGACGAGGAATACCGCCTTGCGCCGCAGTCCCGCCGAGCAGGGGTCGCGACGCGCCAGAACCTTTTGCAGAATGGGCATCGCCCTCGTCGCGTCCATCTGCAAAAGAGCGTTGAGCGCCGCAATCCGGTCGTCGTTGTCGTCGTCATCGGACGGACAGCTCGCTCCCGGAATCGTGCGCGTCTGCCCGCCGGTGACGTCGACAGTACCGGCCGCGGTGCTATCGATCGACATCGCGCATGACTGGTCGCCGCGTTTCGCGAGCTCCCCACACACGCGAGTGAGCAGTGTCGTCGCGTCACTCTTGGCAACGGTAGGATACTTCTGCTTCAGTTGATTGAGCCGGTCGCGCGCTGCGCTGAGGTCGTCGTCGTCTCCGCTCCGGTAAAGCGAGAACGCTTCATAGTAGAGTGCCTGTCCGGCGTACGTCGACTGCGGGTAACGCTCCGGAATTCGATGAAAGATTTCCGCCGCGCGCTTGTAGTCGCCACGCGACAGCGCTTCACGCGCCAATCGATAGAGTGAGTCAGCCGGATCACCCTGCGCCCAGGGCTCGGGAGGCAAGGCGGTCGCCTGTTGGGTGAGCGAAGCGAACTGCGCACCGGGCACGAACGCGTTCGTCGATGCGCTCGGTGCAACGCTGGCTTCATATGAAGAACGGCTGGCTGGAGACTGCCCAATTCCAAATCCCGCCGAGGAGATAATCGCTGCTGCCGTGAGTAGTGTTTTCATTGTCATTGGGGGTCCTCAACTACCACGCTGCGCGCCCGCGGGAATCGCGGTGCGCAGCCTCGTCATTACATGCTCGTTCTGAAGGGTCTTTTCGATCAGCTCGCGATCCTGTGGCGTGCTCCCAGGCGATAGCTGAACGATCTGTACCAGCACGAGCTCCAGATCTTCCAGCAATGGGCGCCGCTGTGGATCGTTTGCAACGGGTGAGTCGAGTAACAGACGGGTATTGGTCAAAAGTTGGCGCGCCCAAGATCCGAGTTGCGCATCCATCTGTTGATCCGCGGGCGATCGCGTTCTGAACGAAGTCAAGAGTGCTTCTGCTTCACTGAGGTGGTGCATCGTCGCGAGTTGGTACGCAGAGTTCGGGGTGGAGAACGACGGACTCTGCACACCGTCAGTTGGTGTGGTTTGGTCGTTGTTCCCCTTGGTATGTCCGCGCTCGTTCAGTGCGACTCGTTCGCCGGCCGAGCGTGACCGCTGAACTTCTCCGGTGTTGCTGGAAGAGCCGACTGTGGCCCGCCTCGCGCTGGCATTCTCATTATCGGCGGTCGCAACCACGATGGGATCAGCCCTGAGCGACGCGCTTGCGGCACTTGTCCTCGGGGGATTTGTCGGCGCGGTGTAACGCCCGATTCCTACTCCGGTCGCGACCAGTAGCATCGCGGCTGCCGCAGCTCCCATCCAGGCGCGCGTACTGAAGTGCTTGCTTGCAGGCGATGGCGCAGTCGATCCGCCACCGTAGACGACCTGCGGACGCGCAGAACGGCTTGCCTGAATAGCGGCCCACATTTCCTCGCGCGGCGTACGAGATGGCGGAACGTTGTAGGACTTCGCCGCTTTCTTCAGAAATTCCTCGAAATTCTTTTCAGTCATGACACCCACTCCGGTGCAAAATCAGCTAGCGCGACGCGCAGCTTCCCACGTGCCTGAAAGAGGTGAGACTTCGACGTTCCGATCGGAATGCCCAAGGTCTCACTGATCTCTTCATGGGTATAGCCTTCCACGTCGTGCATCACGAATACCGTCCTGTATTTGTCGGAGAGTGAGTCGATCGCTCTCCTGAGTCTATCCTTGAGATCGGGTTCCGCTTCGATCGATGCGACCCCGACCATCAACCCTTCTTCCATTGGCGCTTCACGAGTCTTCAGCCGCTTGGTCTTTCGGAGTCCGTTCAGCGCAACCGAAACTCCGATCGAGTGAAGCCACGTCGACAGCGATGATTCTCCGCGAAAGCTGCCAATCTTTTCAAAAGCACGTATGAAGGTCGCCTGCGTGAAATCCCGTGCGAGCTCGTCATCACCGGCCAGGCGAAACGCCAGGCGGTAAATGCGATCGACATATGTCTCGTATAGCTCACGCTCCGCGGCCGCATCGCCAGCAACCACTCGCGTGACAAGTTGGATATCGTTCACCGAGCTCCGAGACTCGTTGGCAACCAATTGCATTGTCGACCTTCTGACACCCGCTTCCGGAAAAGGGTTGAGCTTCTGGTAAGGGGGTGCCACTCACGGCTGGAAATCGCCTCTTGGGTCAGGGCAATGATACTTCGCTAGTCACACGCGAGCGGGCATGTCCTCTGCCTCCTTGATGCGTCCCGCTGCGGATGAACGAGAGCCGGACGGCTCCCGAAATCAGGCAGCCAACACAGCAGGAGAGGGACAAATGGGGACCGAGATCACCCGGGAAACAGGACATGACGGCGCCTGGGAACCCCGAAGCACCAGCCGCCGGGACACATCAACCACTCGCCGCGCCGGTGGCGAGATATCCGTCAAGGACGCCCCCACTCACTACTCCGAGACCCAGAGAACTGAAAAAGATCCAGTCACTCAGGCACTGGGCTGGTTCAGCCTCGGTCTGGGCCTGGCAGAGGTGTTTGCTCCACGTGCGATCGCCCGTTTGACCGGGCTCGACGAAGACGAGCACATAACGTTGCTCCGCACGTATGGCCTCCGCGAGATTGCCGCGGGCGTCGGAATCCTCACCCGACCCAAACCGACTTACTGGATGTGGAATCGCCTGCTTGGCGACGCCGTCGATCTGGCGTCGCTCGGAAAGGCAATGCGGTCCCCGCAAAACAACAGGACCAGACTCACCGGCGCCACAGCAGCAGTCCTCGGCGTGATGGCGCTCGATGTCATTTGCAGCATCAGCCTCACCAGCGAGGCGTTGCCGGAAGGCACGGGCGACGACGGCAGCTTTACTCTCGGTGAGAGCAGCGACGGCAGTGTGCCACTCACCGCGGTGATCACCGTGAACAAGCCAATCGAGGAGGTCTATCAGTTCTGGAAAAACCCTGAGAACTTCTCCCGCTTCATGGACCAGATCGAGTCCGTTCGCATCACCAGCGGCCGACGCGCGCACTGGAAGATCAAGGCCCCTCCCGGACTCGGCATCGAGTGGGACGCGGAAGTAGTTACGGACAAACCCAATGAGGTGATCTCGTGGGAGTCGGTCGATAGCTCCGAACTCGAGAATCGCGGCACCGTTCGCTTCCGACCCGCGGCCGGAAACCGCGGAACGGAGATCGAGCTTCTGATGAACTTCAAGCCAAAGGGCGGCGCGCTCGGTCAGCGCATCGCGAAATACTTCTCGATCATCCCAAAGACACAGATGATGAACGATCTCCGGCGCTTCAAGCAGATCATCGAGCTCGGTGAGATCGTGAAGTCCGATGCTACGGCTGTAAACGGAATGCACCCCGCACAGCCGCCACAGTACAGTGAACTGGAGAGCTGACGATGCGCGCGAACTGCTGGGAAGGTCCCAAACATCTAAAGGTCCAGGACGTCCCCGAGCCAAAAATTCTCAATCAGAGTGACGCGATCGTTCGAATCACTTCGACCGCGATCTGCGGCTCCGACCTGCATCTGTTCAACGGATTTATGCCGACCATGGAGCGAGGAGATGTCCTGGGCCATGAGTTCATGGGTGAAGTGATGGAAGTCGGCAAGAATGTGAAGAAACTGAAGGTCGGTGACCGCGTGGTCGTTCCCTTTCCTATCGCCTGCGGCGAGTGCTGGAGCTGCAAGAACGAGTTGTTCTCACTTTGCGAGAACAGTAATCCGAATGCATGGATCGCCGAGAAGATTTTGGGGCATTCGCCTGCGGGCGTGTTCGGATACTCTCACATGCTCGGCGGATTCGCGGGCGGCCAGGCAGAGTTTGCCCGAGTACCATTCGCCGATGTCGGTCCGATGAAAGTGCCCGACGATCTTCGGGACGACAAAGTGCTTTTCCTCACCGACATTTTCCCGACAGGATACATGGGCGCGGAGATGTGCGGCATCAAGCCGGGGGATACGATTGCCGTCTGGGGATGCGGACCGGTTGGTCAATTCGCGATCGCCAGTGCCAAGCTGCTCGGGGCTGAACAGGTCATCGCGATCGACAGAGTGCCGTTCAGGCTGAAGATCGCGCGCGAGCGCGCCGGCGCGAACGTCACGATCAACTACGAGGAGACCGATGTGCGGGAAGCGCTCAAGGAGCTGACGGGCGGGCGCGGTCCCGACGCTTGCATCGACGCAGTCGGTCTCGAGGCACATGCGCCCGGTGTTCAGGGGTTTTACGACAGAGCAAAACAATCGATGCGTCAGGAGAATGATCGTATCACGGCGCTGCGCCAGGCTATACTCTCTTGTCGGAATGGCGGAACGATCTCGATCATCGGCGTCTACGGCGGGTTCGACGACAAGTTCCCGCTGGGATCGGTGATGAACCGCTCACTCACGATCAAGA
>CADDZN010000227.1 GCA_902812375.1 bacterium
GTTCTATTTCAGAACCACCGACGTCACTGGCTCAGTAGAGTTGCCCGAAGGCATGGAGATGGTGATGCCCGGAGACAACGTGCAGATGACGATCGAGCTCATAACTCCGATCGCAATGGACGAAGGCCTTAGGTTCGCCATCAGAGAAGGCGGAAGAACCGTAGGAGCAGGCGTAGTAACCAAGATCATCAAATAGGGAAGAGGGAAGCGGGAAGAGCGAACAACTACTGCAGTTTCGCATCCCGCATCCCGCGTCCCTCGTCCCGCCATCAAACGAAGAAATTCTGAAGGACTTATAGAACATGCCCCGCGAAAAAATCATTCTCGCTTGCGAGACCTGCAAAAACCGAAATTATTTCACCGACAAGAACAAGCGCTTGCACCCCGAGCGCGTCGAGTGGAAGAAGTATTGCCCCCGCTGCAACGCGCACAAGGTGCACAAGGAAACGAAGTAATGGCCGTTGAAGTTCAGAACAGGAGAGACGTCGCGCCCGCCTCGAACAGCGAAGGCGGGAACGCTGTCACTCGGTTCTTTCGCGGGCTCGTGACCTTCAATCACGAAGTCCAGGACGAGATGCGGAAGGTTACCTGGCCAGACCGCGCTCAGCTCAAGGACACGACAATCAAGATCATCATCTTCGTGCTCTTCATCGGCGCCGTCATCGGTGTCATCGATCTTGTGCTCCAGCTCGTCCTCGTCCAGGGCATTCCCTCCCTGTTCGCGAGACGATGACCATGGCGACCACCACCGAGCACCGCTGGTACGCGATCCAGACGACCTCCGGGCACGAGAACAAGGTCCGCTCCCTCATTCAGCGGCGCATTGAAGCCGATCCACGCCCACCAGAGGACCGCCCGATCCGTCAGGCGTTGGTCCCGACCCAGGAAGCGGTCGAGTTCAAGAATGGCAAGAAGGTGAACGTCGAGCGGAAGATCTATCCCGGCTACGTACTGGTCGAGATGGTGATGGACCAGGAGACCGCGCACACGATCAATGGAATCCAGGGCGTCATCAAATTCGTCGGACACGAGAGATTACCGCAGCCACCCCGCGCCGAAGAGGTCAATCGCCTCCTTGGTGTCTCTGATGAGTCGGAGCCGGAAGTCGTCAAGGAAGAGATTCCGTTCCTCGTTGGTCAGGCTGTGGCGATCACCGAAGGGCCGTTCACCGACTTCAACGGCACGGTCGAAGAGGTCCTGCCCGACAAGGGTAAAGTCCGGGTCTCGGTTTCGCTATTCGGTCGGCCCACCAGCGTCGAACTCGATTATTTGCAGTTGAAGGGCTACTAGCCCGGCCCGGGACCCGCCACTCCGCGAGTCGTTGAACCCAGCTCCGACTCGCGGCAGCCCTTCTCGCGTACTGCGGCTGACACGTTTGCTACTTTGCTAAGCCAGGCGCCGTTCATTGCAACATCGGTCTCCGAAGTTCGAGTTTCGGGGCGCACCGCACCGCTGGAATCGCCGAAGAAATCACATCCGAGAACGTCAGCAAACTCGCGGGACCATCTCCCAGCGCCATTCTCGGGGTGACCGTAGAGCGGGTGTGTCTCACCCAGCGCAATGCCGACGCGCGTGCCGACCAGACCCCAATAAAACCTCCTAAGCGCACACACTACACGCCCTGATGCCGGAGATTCGCGAGAAGCGTCCTACATACACATCATCGAACCACCGGGCATGGAGACGCGGTACGATACCTGAACCCAGCCGACGGGAACTTCCGCACCTGGCTTAGTGGCGGAATATCTAAATGTGTCAAGCGACATGGGGCTTTCCGTCCTGTCCCGCGCGGCGCAGTAAGTCACGTAGACGGATGCCCGTTGTATCCCGGATCGTAGGGATTGGGATCAAAGTAGTCCATGGAGCTGGCAATCTCATACGAGCTCTGGCCTACGAAAATCTTAAGGACTCCAAACGTGTAGGATTGCTCCGAAGCGTTATAGGCTATGCTGCCTCCTCCCGACATGTACGTTCCGTGGGTTTCCACGTCAACGGGGCACCATTGCGGCTGCGAATGAGAAAGCGCTAAGCCGTGGGAGGGCGTGGCTTCCCAAGCGTAGCACATGTGGTCACCGTGAAAATCAAAAGGACAGCCTGACAGCAATAGGATCGCAGCCAATGTGACCGAGGGTCGCAGAACAGAGGCAGGCAGAGGCGGACGCATAACTCCTCCTACGATGTAAGGTCAACGGCTTGGAAAATCACGGGAATTGGCGCCTTGCGAACGGCTGATCTGGGTCGCCCGTAGCCCTGCAGAGGACTTGCCTCGGGCTGTGATTCCTCGGGTACCGAGATGTCTCCATGCATCCCAACGTAGACCTCGTCTACTTGGCGCACTTTGTTGGACCCGCGAACGGAAACGCTCACAGGGCTGTCCATTTTCAGCCGCCAACGAGCGAGCAGCTTCGAGTTTCCCGCAACAGGCAAAATCAATTGGGGCAGCTCTGCCGCATGGCGCCCGGTGTGCTCATTCATCTCGACAACTGCTGTCTCGGGCGTCACGACCGTGGCCGCCAAGCGAACCGGAATTGAATAGAGCCATAACGCACTCCCGCCTTTCGCCGGAAGGCGAATCTTACCGTCAGGCATGAGTACTACGTCTGTATTCCGGGCAGAAACAGGGACGATAAGGGTGGGGCTGTTAGCCGCGTCGACGAGGACCACCAAGTAGTAAGGACCGTAGTACTTTTGGGTCGACGGGTGTGCGTCTTCCGGCGCTGGCTCATAAGGAGTCGTGGCGTAATACACCGCGTCCAATCGAAGTCCGTTTAAGTCGATCGGCGCGCCTCGGTCGTGTTCGAGATGCTCCCGAACGAACGGACCAAACTGTCGTGCCGCCGCCAGTGCAATCGCTCCGGCGAGATCTCCCGTGATTTGCGCGTACGGTTCCGCATTCATCGGAGTAATACGGAACTTGCCATCCGCCCCGAGGCTCCGAGCCACCACAGGAGTTACCGAGGCTTCGAGTAGTTTCCGACTTACCATTCGCTGAGGGGCTGGGCTCGGCACAGTGCCGAAGTCGCGGCAGGCTGGCAGTGAAACGACTACTACCGCGAACGCTAAAGAAGTCCATCTACACGATCGCAACGATACGGTTCTCATGTGCCCTCCGAAGAAAATTTGTGTGACTTCAGCGATGCAATCGGTGCGGTTTTTTGGTCCGTCCCCAAGCGCTTTTCCGGCCGTTCATGACGACCTTTTTTGGCGCCATTTTGGTCGTTCTCAAGAAAATTGGGCATTCATGTCGTGCAGTCAATGTCGATTTCATATCACTGCGATGTCGATTTCATTTCACTTTTCGATGCATCCCAGAAAGATGTTAGGTTTCGCCTGACGGCAGGGTTGGACGGTATTGTCACCTCCCGAGTCGGCATGTTGTGACGCGGTGCGGCCTCACAGCCTCGTACCCACCAGGAGAAGCTCACCTAATCGCAGATCACCATCGACGGGCGCACAGTCGGGCTGGACGCTGTCTCTGCCAGACAGGGAATATTGCGAGCTCGTCTATGCAGGGAGAGTTCGAGAAGAAGATCTCATTGCGTATACGATGGCAGTAACCCGCCTCACATCCCATGAATCGGTTACTTTGCGACTGCAGCGTCCTTACCTCGTCGCGGGCACAGTCGAAGCCGTACTCGCACAGCGTCTGGTGCGAAAGCGTTGCGAGAGCCGCAAGCGCGAATCACCCATTTCTGCCACTGAGTCAGCGTTGCTAGGCAAGGAGAATCCGCGCGTCGAGACTCTTTGGCGCGGTGTTGGGTGCCCAGAATGTCGCGGCACAGGATTTCGCGGGCGTGTCGGTAGTTTGTAAGCTACTTGTTGCTGACGACGCCGTGCGCACGGAAATCCAGCGCGGCTGAAGCGCCGCAGGGCTTCGATCGGTTGCGGCGGGACGAATGCGGACGATGAGGCAAGACGGGATCCGGTTGGTCTGGGCATCCAGGACGACCTTGGAAGAAGTCGTTCGGGTGACGTCTGCGTAACCTCCTTGTCGACGATTCAGCGCGTACTCAAAGGGAATAGTCCGCCAGCCGCCCGGCGGTGAGGAGGGGGATCCGCTGGGGCCTCTCACGCGCCGAATCGTTTCACCGCTCGCGTCTACCCGATTCGCCCAGCACGCCTTCGCCGAATTCGGTCTTCGCACTCCTCGCGTCGTCGCGCCGGCGGAAAGGCCCACGGATCGGTTTGGCGCCACACGCCCGGAATCAAGATGCCGCTCGGTAAGCTTGAGGTCGAACCCCGCTTGGCTCGCGCGCTAAGGGGGGTTGCGTTATGCCACGTTTATGGTAAGATTTCCTTACCATGGGTAAGACAGGAGTGTGGGAATGCGAACCGAACACGTCAAGGCGAAGTTGATCGAGGTCATCGGCAAGATCCAGGAAGCTGGCGGCTACAAGGACGGCGCGAGCATCGACGATGACACCGTGCCCCTCGACGGGCTTGAAGGGTTCGATAGCAAGCTCGCGGCCATCGCTACCCGGCGCCTCGCGCGCGCACTCGAGATCGAGATCCCCAAGGACCAAAACATCTTCCGCGAGGGTGGTCGCTCGAAGGGTCGCAAGCTATCCGTCGCGGAAATCGCCGCTCAGGTCGCTGCGACCACAAAGAACACAGCGAAGGTGGCCCAATGACGGACAAGAGCGTGGACAAGAAGGCCGTGATAGCGGGGCGAGTTCGCGATTCTAGGGTCGCGGCGGGACTGACACAAACGTACGTCGCGAAAACCTTGGGCCTTCATCGGCCGTCCGTCTCTGAGATCGAGGCGGGAAAGCGATCAGTGACCGCCGAAGAGCTAGTCCGACTCGCCGCCATGTTCGACGTGGACGTTGCCTGGCTCGGCGGAGAAGGAGCTGATACGGTCGATCCGTACGACAACAAACTCCAACTGGCGGCCAGGGAGCTTCAAAAGCTAAAGCCGAACGATCTCGAACGTTTGCTGAAGATCATCGCCTCCATGCGCCCGACAGGAGGCGCCTGATGGGAGTCAACTACAGGGCAATCGCCGAGCAAGCCATGACGGTTGCGATCGACTTGCGCGACAAGTGGAAGCGCGGGGATGATACCCCGCTCGATATTTACGCCCTGGCTTTTGACATGGGAGTCTCTCTGGTGAGGTAGGTCGTTGAAGCCACGCAATAAATCACGCCCGCCTGGACGTCTCTTCGTTTTCGAAGGCCCCGACGGAGTCGGCAAGACAACGCTTTCGACTCTCACGGCCAGCTTTCTAACCGACATGGGAGTCAAGACGGACTACCTATCGTTTCCAGGCCGGGAGCCCGACACCCTCGGACGGTTTGTCTACGAGTTCCACCATTCGCCGGCGGCCCGCGCCATTAGCGCAACTGCGGTACAAGCGCTCCACGTTGCGGCGCATGCTGACGCGATTGAGCGACAGATCGTTCCTCGGCTATACGATGGCGTGAACGTCCTGCTCGACCGCTTTTGGTGGTCGACGTGGGTATACGGAGTCTGCGCCGGAATTGAACGAACCGCACTGCGCCGCCTAATTGCATTTGAGG
>CADDZN010000228.1 GCA_902812375.1 bacterium
GATACGTATAACGCTACCTGGATTGACGCATTCGGTCAAGAAAAAGTTTTGAATGGGGTTTGTGGCGACGAGGCGTGAAAAACTACGATTGTGACGAATCGGCACCTAAGCGCAAGTTCAGCAGTGACTTACAGAGTCAAGGACGTGCGCTGAATTGTGTTCAGATGTTTGGTGAGGTTCTGCGCGACTTTATTCGGCCTGCCCAAAACTCAACATCTGGGTCGCGGCCTGCTCCGCGAACTTCAGCACTTTACCTGAGTAGGTATGACAGTTGGGAGTGTTGGTGCCACGAACGCACCCGTTGTAACGCTGAAGCGCCTGCGACACGCTTGGCGACCGCTTGATCAGATCCGCCAGGATGCTCACGCCGTGACAAATGTTGTTGTCGATCGCGAACAGGTCAGACGAAGGACATCCCTTCCACTTTCCGGCATGAAAGGGCATGACCTGCATAAGGCCGCGCGCGCCCACGAAACTCTTCGCATTGGGATCCAGCTTCGCGTCTTCGGTGAGCACCACTCCAACCAACAAGGCGGGGTCGATGTGCTTCTTGCCACCTTCGACGACGATTGCCTCCGCGATTCTCTGGGCGAGAACCGTGTCGCTCGTGTACTTATGAAGCGAGTACGCAACCTTTCTGATATCTGCCAGGGACGCGGAGTCGGTGGGCGGATTGTAAGGCTCGGTACCGGGCGCCGCTGTCACGAGAGCGGGCGGCAAGTGAAGGAGCTCGCCTGGCTTGACAAATTTTGGATGTTGCTGCCGGAGCGTCCAGACGGTTCCGGCCGCAAGGAGCACCACGGCTCCAACGCCCTGCAGCGTGGACCGCACCACCTTCTTCCACTGCGGCTCGACTTTGATCGGCCGGCGGACCGCGACGGTGGTAAAGGGATCTCCGGCCCCTGACTGGCGCTTGTCTACCTCGAGGTCGGCCATACCGCCTTCGGTTGCACCTCACATGCCAAACCGAGGTATGGAGATTGCCCTCCCCCGGGTGCACGCATTCCACTACACTGAGCCTCAATGAAAGAGTCTGAGGGACTGTACCGGACGTTCCGCTTTTTAAAGAGAGCGCTGATAGGTCTCGCTCTGGTCGTACTCGGAGTTCTTCTCTTTGGATATTTCTTCTTCATGCGTCACGTCGACGCGCCAAAAGCCTGGGCGGTAGCAAGTCGCGAGCTCCAGGGCGGCATGCTCAGTTACGGAGAAAAAGTCGAGCGCGAGGCGAAAGTGTTCGTGCGACGCCCAACTGATTACTACCGCGGCGCCAACGGAATCCTGTTCGCCACCAACGACCGGCTGATCTTCATCGGGGTCGCGCCTGGCGAAAAGCTGGAAAGCTCTGACGCTCCGCCAACGATTCTGACGCAGGAGTTCCCTAACGACACCCTTCTCTCTCTCCACAGTCGGAGACTGTATTTCCTGACCGCGCATGGAGTACATGTCACCCATCCCGGGGTGCCGAGCGGAGATTTTGCGGCGGTGCGGGGAGAAGAACCGGCGCTGGACTCGCTTGCTGACTACGTCAACACGATTCACAACACCCAGCGCGCGGCAGCAGCAAAGGAGCGGCGGTTGCGTCAGGCGGTTGCGGCGTTGATCAACTCGCCCATCTACTATACGGTGAAGCGCGGTGACGCAATTTCGACGATCGCCACCAAGTTCGACGCGACGCCTGATCAGATCCGCCAGTGGAACAATATCGAGGGGAATCTCGTAAAGATCGGCCAGCGCCTGCTGGTCAAGCCAGCCAGGAAATAGGCGGTCCCATCACATCCCAGGAGAGCTAAAATGGACGACCTAAAGCAAACGCTCGAGAAGCTGCGCGACGAGCTGGCAAACGCCGGGAAACGGCTCTCTGAGCTGGCCGAGAGAGGAAAAACGGAGCTTCCAGCGGCTGCTAAGCGGATCGACGAAGAGTACCAGCGCCTTCAGCAGCTTCTAGACCAGGCCGTCGACAAACTGCGCCACAAATAAGAGCGCTCAAGGGCAAGTGATGTCCAGCGACGCTGAGCTGCCGTTGGTGCCGATCGAACAGGTTTGCGACGTGCGGGCGTGAACTGCAACCGCTCGCCACGATGGTGGGGCACCGGCCGAGGCGGTCGCCGTTACAGTCACGCCCGAAGAAGGCGTGAAACCCTCCGCCAATCCATCGCCGGAAAAGTATGCGCCGTTGTCCGTGGCATAACTCTGCTCGTAGACGGCGAGGTTTCTCAGATCCGTCTTCATCGATGCGATGTAGGCTGATTCCTTGGCGTTCGTGAACTTGGCGATTACGATCGCCGCCAGGATTCCGATTACCACGACGACGACTATCAGCTCGACTAGCGTGAAGCCTATTCTGGACTTAGCCATCTGCGCGCGGAAAAAGGGGTCGTGCGGCTCGCCCAGAAAATCCTGCGAACCGCGCCGCCGCACAAGAGCTTTCTTACTTCTTACCCTTTGACGAAGCCGTGGCCGTTTTTGGCTGGAATAGTGGGAGATACTGCCCGTAGCCTTCGGCCTCGAGCCTCGACACGGGAATGAAGCGCATCGCCGCGGAGTTCATGCAATATCTCAGGCCGGTCGGACGTGGCCCGTCATCGAACACGTGGCCCAGGTGGGAATCCGCGGCAGCGGAGCGTACTTCGGTCCGCGAGAAACCAAGAAGGTGATCGGTCTTCGTCTTGATGTTGGTGGGCTCGAGCGGTCTGGTGAAGCTGGGCCAACCCGTTCCCGAGTCGAACTTGTCCAGGGAGCTAAAAAGGGGCTCGCCGGACACCACGTCCACATAGATCCCCGCTTCGTGATTGTCCCAGTAGGTGTTGTTGAACGGAGTTTCGGTGACCTCGTGCTGCGTGACAGCATACTGGAGGGGCGTCAGCCGCCTCTTGAGCTCAGCATCCGCCGGTTTCACGAAAGCTCGGCGCTGGGCCGCAGCGGGAGCGGCTTTCGCCTCCTTGCTCTGAGCGCACGCGCTGGAAGACACAGCAGCGAAAAGAGCCGCCGCGACGGCAAGCGTGAGCGCACTCGTCCTTTGCTTGCTTGAGACATTCATATAGTAGGACACTGGTATTCTCTCCATTGGCTGGCTCGTTCGCGCGACCGATTGGCGCCGATTGCTATAGTATGATACGCCGCTTCCTTCAAGATGGTCCTGTTCTCGGTGCGGGCAATCTCTCGACTCCCCACGAGTCAACCCCCGCGCGTTACCCCTTCGGCGCGAGAATGACCTCGATCCACTCGGCAAAAGCCTCGGCAAACTTCCCGAGAAACTCCCGGGTGCTTTCATTGGTGAGAGCTCCATTGGCATCGAAGAGCTTGTCGGCGCCGCCGATATAGGCCTCAGGCTGTTGCATGGCTGGAATATTCAGGAAAACCAGCATCTGGCGAAGGTGGTGATTCGCCCCAAACGCCGAAATTGCACCCGGCGACACGCTTATCACCGCACCAGGTTTTCCGTTCCAGGCGCTTTTCCCGTAGGGACGCGATGCAACGTCGATCGCGTTCTTGAGCACGCCCGGCACGGATCGGTTGTACTCCGGAGTTGCAAACAGTACAGCGTCGACCGCACTCACTTTTTGCCTGAATGCCGTCCAGTCGGCGGGCGGAGTGCTTTCGAGATCCTGGTTGTAGTGCGACACTGGCGCGATGTCGATGAACTCGAAGTTGAGATTGGAAGGCGCCACCGAGGCCACTGCATTCGCGACCTTCCGCGTGAAGGATTCCTTTCGCAGGCTGCCAACGAATACACCGACGTTTCTGGTTTTGGGCATCAGAGATAGCTGAGCAAAGGGTTGTTCGAGCGAGCCTTGACCGCGGCGTACCACCGGCAACAAGGATAGAGAAGCAGCACCACCGTGACCCACACAAGGTAAACCACCGGCAGAG
This sequence comes from bacterium, assembly GCA_902812375.1. Classification (GTDB taxonomy): domain Bacteria; phylum Gemmatimonadota; class Gemmatimonadetes; order Gemmatimonadales; family Gemmatimonadaceae; genus UBA4720. Next base: position 3,871 of record CADDZN010000228.1, read on the forward strand.
AGGCCGGCCATCCGGGCGGTTGAGTCACCGGGAATTGTCCGACGTTTGGCGACTCAAACATCCAGTGCACCGCGCCGTATCGTACCGCTGATGCGATGACGGCAAAGGCATGGATGAACACGACGTGCAGCAGGTAATAGAACATTGGGACGCGTCCGATGACGACTGCAGGCCCAAACGCTCGTGGAGTCGACCCATCAACCGCGCGCAAGAACAGGAGCGCAGGCCCGAGTGTCATGAGGAGAAAGAGCAGAGACGGTGGATACTTGGTCGTGTTGATAAACGAGAGCAGAGTGAAGCCAAAGCTCCTTTGCACTGACCACCGCGCCGGATCGCCGTAGACATTGATTACGCGCAGGAGAATGAACGCCGCGACAATCGCGACTCCAATCCGCAGCAACAGTGGTCTGCGCTCGCGTGGCTCAAGCCTATACAGCGCTCCGAGAGCATAACCCACCGCCGTTACGCCGATCCACGGAATAAGTGGATATGCAACGAACACGGTGTGGCTCGCGCCATTGAAGAGAACGCCAGGCCTATGCAGAACTGTCCACAACGGCGCCAGCGCACCAAGCGCCTGCGGGGTTATCGAGTCGGTGAGATTGTGCAGCACGATTAGCAACGCGCCGAATGCGCCGATAATCCAGGTCGGCAGATACACGAGAACGCCGAGCACGATCATCGACCACCCAAGAGCCCACAGCACGGTGAGCATGGTGACTCGGTAGTCGACGTTGAACTGCCAGATGAAGCGCATGACTACGAGCTCGAGCAAAATCAGCCAGAGCCCGCGCGTGATCAAAAAGAAGGAGAGGTCCGAAGTTGAGCGCCGTCGGCGCGCGAGATACGCGCCAGTGCCGGTGAGCAGAAAAAAGACTGGTGCGCAAAAATGAGTGATCCACCGAGTGAAGAAGAGCGCCGGCGTCGTCGTGGCGAGATCGGTCGGATTCACGTTGGCGGCGCCGAAGTAGTCCCGGGTGTGATCGAGCGCCATCAAGATCATGATGACTCCGCGCAGGAGATCGACGGAATCAATGCGGCGACGAAGCGGAAGTGATGGCGAGACCATTTTCGCGAGCAGGACAGAGTGAGGATTACGTGCGCAATGCGAAGTGCGGACAATAGCTATTGGACGCGCTTTTTGTGACTCGAATGGCAAACTCCTCGTCAAGAAGGGGTGCGAGCTCAGCCGTATTTGGGGCTACTCGCGACCCTGATCAACTCTGGCCAGGAGGCCATGTGAAGCTTCGTATTCTTGTCAGCGCAGTTGCAGGCGTCGCGATGTGTGCGACCGTAGCGGCCGCGCAAGTATGTCAAGGTGATCTCTCGTTTCGCGGCAGCTCGAAGCACTTGGGCGGCGCCCTTGGAATGAGCGACAACGCCACATCGTTTGGAGCCGGCCTGACCGTCGGGCACAAGCAGGGTTTGTATAGCGGCGCATCAGTCGGCATGGCGTCGTACGATGGCATTGACGGCCACAGCCTTCTGTTGAACGGCGGCCTCGGCTACGCGATGCCGGTTCAGCCAAAGAGCAAATGGCAGATGTGCCCAGGCGGGACGCTCTCCCTCGGCTTCGGTCCGACGATCGATGTCGGCGGCGCCAGCATGCACACCGCCTCGCAGACGCTGACGATGGG
>CADDZN010000229.1 GCA_902812375.1 bacterium
GTGTAGGCGTAGTCGCCGAGCATCAATCCGCCGACGCTGGGCGGGCACCAATTTCTTCCGAGTCGTCCAAATGAGATCTCCCCATATTTCCACTGGCCGCTCAAGTATCCGTCCTCGGTGCGGCCGTTGATCTTTCTGTCCTTTCTGCCGGCGAACTCCGGATCGACGTTCAACCGCGAATCGATCAGCACCCGAACAAAACCAACGACCGGCCCTCCAGACATCACCAGACGAATAGAGCCACCTGGACGCAGCCCATTTGTGGAATCGGCGAGCATCAACTCGCGACGACCTGATGTCTGCGCGGTAAGGTACACATCACCAGTTCCGCGGGCGTGGAATTCTTGCGCGACAGCTGTGTCGGTGTTCCCGGGACGAACGGCGTACTTCTCGACCGATGCATCAAGCGCGTCGATGTACGAGCTAATGGTTTCGTCAGGCGTTCGAGCGCGTGCGGAATCAAGGGCCGCTCGGAGTGCACGTACGGTGTACGGTCGCTCGAGAGCGGAAAGCTCGGTGAGCTGTCCTCGCGCCATCAACGCGTCAATGTAGGTGTAGGCGATGTCGTCGAGCGGGACGTACGCACTTGCCTGGGCTATCGCGCGTGAGGACATGCTGCACGACAGTATTCCGACCAGTGCGCAGACGAAGCCTCCTCGCCAGGCGCGACGAATCACTCTTTCCATGGCTACCTATACCACGGCGACGCTTTTAGCGTAGGGGTCAGCTCGAGTGCGGGCGCGGGGAAATGATAGTAACTCAGGGTGTGTTTCACACTTCGCCACCAAGGTGCCGAGCCTGGAAGCTTCTCAGGATCGAAATCGAGGGAAAGCACAATCTTCCGCTTTCCCCTGTGTGACTGGCCCGTCTGCGCATCGATCCAGTCAGTAACAGAGTGCCCGGCGGACAGACGTATGAACGACGGCCAATATCTCGCCGCGCTCTCTGGGAGGAGTCGGTTCATATCGGCCGAGAACCAGTAGGTCTGCCCAGCATAATCGATCGACGGCCGGAGCTCACCCCCCGTGCCCGCTTTCAAAGCGCGCGTCTCGTGATACGAGAACGTCGGCTTGATCGCGCGCAGGCTCGGATGCAGCTCCTGGATCACCGCGAAAGTCTGCCCGGTCGTATTCGCGATCATGTCCGCGTACGAGAATCCGTACTTCTTGAACTGCCCGTCGAAGATCTCGATCTGCAGTTGGAACGCCGCCGCGTACGCCGCGCTCCAGATGATCGATTTCTTCTGCCCCACGCACGCTGCGCGAAGGCTCGCGTGACCGAAGCGGGCGAGATGATATCCGCCCAGCAAGTGCCCGAACTTGTCCTGATCGCGGAAGTCCTGGTCCCAGTCCGCGTGAAAAAAGAAATGCGGCGCGCGCTCGCCCGACCACCACGCCTTCTTGAAGTAGTGGTACAGATACGCGTTCGCGCCGACGAACGCCGCGCCGACGCCCGCGCGTACTGCGGTGAGCTGCGACGGGGTAAGGGGGCACGAGGCGTCGGAATGTTTCGCACTTGAATCCGGTCGCGGTGAAACGGCTACTGAATCCTGCGCTGAAGCCGCACTCGCCCACGTCATCGCGCCCAATGCGACCGCGATGACTCGCCGATCTATCTCCCGCAAAAGGTTTCTCCGGTCAGAGACTGAGCTTGCCTATGCCAGTGACGCGTCGATCGTGTCCTGCATCCCGAACAGGTCGTAGGCTTCGATGACTTCGTCGATGCTCACCGTCGCGGCGCCAAGCTTCGCAACTTCCACTCCGGCCGCGAAGTTGGCGATTACCGCCGCCTCGGCCGGGGTCGCGCCGCCAGCAAGCATGGTGGCAAGATAAGCGGTGACCGTGTCGCCAGCGCCCACGACGTCATAGACTTCGCGCGCCGTGGTGGGTACGCGCCCGACTTCACCATCCGCGGCGATGAGGGCCATCCCCGCCTCGCCCAGCGTAAGCAACAAATGCTCGACGCCAAGTCTTTTGAAAGTTTCCGGTAAGGATTCGACGTGATCGATGTCCACCGCCGCTCCCAATGCTGACTCGAGCTCGCGACGGTTCGGCTTGAAGATCGTCGCGCCAGCGTAGGCGAAGAAGTTCCGATACTTGGGATCCACGACGACCGGGATGTTTCGCGCCTTCGCGTTCTGCATCGCGGGGCTGATCAGTGTTGGGCTCAACACTCCCTTGTTGTAGTCCTCGAAGACCACTGCATCGGCGTTGTCGATCGCGGTGATTGCAGCATCCAGTAGAGCCGAGATTTCATCACCCCTGATGTCGGCGTCCTCTTCCTCATCGAAGCGCACGATCTGCTGCGATCTCGCTAGTACGCGTGTTTTTGTCGTCGTGCGACGGTCGATAGTGATGACGGAGCGCGGCTCTGCCTTGATGTCGCGCAGCATTGCTTTCACCACCTGGCCCTCGGCGTCTTCGCCAACAGCGCATACCAGATCGCACTGCGCGCCGATCGCGGCAACGTTCTGCGCGACGTTCGCGGCGCCGCCGAGCGCGAGCTCCTTGTCGCGGACGCGAACTACCGGGACTGGCGCTTCGGGTGAGATTCGATCCACATCCCCGCGCAGATAAACATCGAGCATCGCGTCGCCAATGATCGCGACTCGACGCTCGGCGCCCAGCTCGAGGAGCTCAATCAGACGATCGCGAGAGATTGTTTCGATCATTCTTCCGATTTGAGGGTTAGGGCGTGTGAGACCGGTGAGACCGGTGAGGGAGATCGATGAGGAAAGCTAAGGACAAGGTTATTGGGGTTGCGCCGCTATAGAACTGAATCACCACAAGAACTGAATCGCCAGAACTGATTCCTTCCTCGGGTTCACAAAATCGATTTACTCACCGGTCTCGCCGGTCTCATGTCCCCGTTCCCCTCCAACTCCGAGGGCAGACAGGAACAGTTTGAGAACTTAACCCCAGAAAAGTGCCGTTCAAGGAAGGCATACCCCTTGCCTCCCTCTAGTCGTTGGCGCTACGCTCTCGCTTCCCTCAATTCCCTCATTTGATTCTAGAAAGATTCAACGCGGCGGCAAAGCGTGGCGTCTATTCGCTGCAGGAATTCTTCGTCCTGTCCGGCAAGGCCCTCGGCTTCATCTTCGTCAAGCCGTTCTACACCGCGGACCTCTTTCAGCAGATGGACACCATCGGGGTTGGATCGCTCGGAATCGTGCTCCTCACCGGCTTTTTTACAGGGATGGTTCTCGCCCTTCAGTCTTCCGTACAGCTCCAGGCCTTCGGAGCGACTGACTACATCGGCAGTCTCATTTCCGCGTCGATGATCCGGGAGCTCGGGCCCGTTCTGGCCGGCCTCATGGTTGCCGGTCGCGTCGGTTCCGGAATCGCCGCGCAGCTCGGCTCGATGCGCGTCACCGAACAGATCGACGCGCTCAACACTCTGGGAACCGATCCAATCAAGAAGCTGGTGACACCGCGGGTGCTCGCCGCGCTCATCATGCTCCCGGTGCTGACGGTCATCAACGACTTCGTGGGAATCCTGGGCGGCAACGTCATCGCCAAGTTTTATCTCGGAAAGCCGAGCGCCTTGTACTGGCGCACCGTGTTCGAGCAGATGTTGACCGGCGGCTTCACCCTTCGCTACATCCCGAACGATTTCATTCAGGGTCTAACGAAACCGTTCGTCTTCGGAGGAATCATCTCGCTGGTCGCCTGTCACTTCGGCCTGAAGACGACGGGCGGCACTGAAGGCGTTGGAGTCGCCACCACTCGCACCGTAGTGACGGCAAGCATTCTGATTCTCGTCGTCGATTATTTCCTCACCCAGATCCTGCTGGCGGTCTTTCAGCCATGACCGAAGAAGACGATCGTCGAAGAGTTACCGAGCGGCGCTCTCCCAACGAGAAGGATGCGACCGCCATGCCTCGCCGAGCGCGCGACTCGGGCAGAGTGCGCGCGGCAATCAGGACGGAGCTGGAGGAGGTCGCCGAGCAGAACGAGACCAAACAGCCTGCGGCTGCCCGCAACCCGCAGAACGTCGTGGTCGCTATCGATCACGTGTCACTCGCCTTCGACGAACCGATCCTCGAGGACATCTCCTTCGACGCGAAGGAAGGCGAGACCGTCGTCGTCGTGGGTGAATCGGGAACGGGGAAGTCGACCATCCTCAAGCTCGTGCTGCGGCTGCTCGTGCCGGACCAGGGACGCGTCTGCATCGATGGCGAAGACATCACCCATCTGAGCTTCGATGAGGCGCTCAAGGTTCGACAGAAAATGGGAATGGTGTTCCAGGGCGCGGCGCTGTTCGACTCCATGACGGTCTATGAGAACGTCGCCTATCCGCTTCGGGAGCATACCACCCTTGGCGAGGACGAGATCGAGGCGCGCGTGCGCGAGAAGCTGCAGTTCGTGGATCTCGACCCCGACAAAGTGATGGATCAACTTCCGTCCGAGCTCTCCGGGGGCATGAAGAAGCGTGTGGGGATAGCGCGTGGGCTCGCGAACAATCCCGAGATCATGCTTTACGACGAGCCGACGTCCGGCCTCGATCCGCTCACCACCGCAACCATCACTTATCTGATCATCAAGCTTCAGCGGGAGCTCGGCGTCACGAGCCTCGTCGTTTCCCATGACATCAGATCGGCATTCCGCATGGCGAGCAAGATCGCGCTGCTCGCGGAGAAGCACATCGCTTTCTTCGGTACTCCCGAGGAAATGACGGGCAGTGAAGATCCTTACATCCGCGAATTTCTGGGGGGTTTCTGAGCGTGACCGGTGATACTTTCTAGGCCATGAGACGATCCTCGTTCATCACCTGGGACCAGCTAAAGGTCGGAGTGCTGTTCCTCGTTGCGCTCATCATCCTTGCCTTCGCGATCATCAAACTCGGGCAGGCGGGCAATCTCTTTGGCAAGAGATATCGGCTCGTGAGCTTCGTTCCCAGCGCCAGCGGGCTACGCCTCGGTGGGCCTGTTACCGTCGCCGGTCAGCTTGCCGGTACGATCAAGGAGATCTCCTTCCTTCCACCGGATCAGGACACCACCAAGAATCTCCGGCTGCTCATAGAGATCAAGCGCGAGCTCAGTAACCAGGTACGCACCGATTCGCGCGCGAAAATCGTGACGATGGGACTGCTAGGGGACAAGGTCGTCGACATCTCTGTCGGGACACCAAAGTTTCGTCCGCTTCGGGAGGGAGACACACTCCTGGTGGTTCCGTCGACGGACTACGAAGCAGTGGTAAGGCAGGCGTCGGGCGCGATCACCGAAGTCGTGGGACTTACGCGTGATCTCAAGAAAGTGACAGCCGGGATTACTGCCGGGCAAGGCACCCTGGGCCAACTCGTTACCAACCGTCAGTTGTACGATCAGCTCAACGCAACGCTGGACCGCACTACCGCTCTCATGGCGCGCCTCGAGAATCCGCGCGGGACGATTGGCAGATTGCTGGAGGATCCGTCGCTGTACTACAGCCTCAATCGCACGGTTGCGTCCGCCGATACTGTCATACGCCAGATCAGCGGCGGGAACGGGTCGGTCGCGAAGCTGC
>CADDZN010000230.1 GCA_902812375.1 bacterium
GGGGTCGCGCCGTCAGCACAACCGGAGATCGCGGACGCCGCAAGAGTCAAAGCCAAACGAGTGGTCGTTGCGGGTCTCGAACCCGCTGCGGACATCAAGCCGGAGAAGTGGGAGCTCGGCAGCGATGGCCTCGGAACGATTGAGATCGGCGGCGTTGCAATTCGTCCGCCCCTTCGCGGTCTGCACAATCTGCGGAACGCGATGCTCGCCCTGGCGGTCGCGCGCGAATGCGGCGTGACCTACGAAGACGCGGCGCGCGGGATCGCGGCGATGCCACAACCGAAGATGCGCGTCTCGTGGGAGCAGGTGGGCAACGTCACGTTAATCAACGATGCGTACAACGCGAATCCGGGATCGACTCGCGCGGCGATCGAGCTCCTTCAGGCGACGGGTACCGGAAGGCAGAGGGTAATCGTCCTTGGTACGATGCGAGAGCTCGGAGCTGCATCGGCACGGTATCACACTGATATCGCCGGCCTCGCACTGGCGTCGGGTGCGGACATCGTTGCGGGAATCGGTGAGTTCGCGCCCGCGCTCGAACAGCAAAACGAGAGAGAGCGAGTGATCACAGCAACTGATGTCGAAGATCTCTGGCCGCTCCTTCAGAAGAGGCTCAAGAGAGACGCCATTGTTTTGCTCAAGGCCTCGCGCGGGGTGCAACTGGAGAGGCTTGTCCCACATCTAACCACCTGGGCGACAGCGTAGTGCTGAATTATCTACTCGTTCCATTCGTGGGACTGCCGCACTTCGGATTTCTCCGTCTGTTCCAGTGGATAACCTTCCGCGCCGCCGGGGCAGCGGTGACGGCGCTCCTTCTCACTTTCGTGGTTGGGCCGGGAATCATGCGTCGCCTGCGCCGGATGCGGCTGCACCAGGTTATCCGAGAAGGCACGCCTGACGCGCATCAACAGAAGGGAAGAACGCCAACAATGGGCGGGCTCATCATCCTCGGCGCTACGTTGATCAGCACGCTCTTGTGGGCAAAGCTCGACAACCGATACGTGCTGCTCGCGATGGTGTCGATGGCATGGATGGGCGCGATTGGATTCTGGGACGATTATCTCAAGCTCAAACAGAAGCTGGCAGGAAAAAAGAACACGGGCCTCGTCGAGAGCTACAAGCTCGCCGGTCAGGTAACGCTTGGCTTTGCCCTCGGCTACTACTTGTGGAAGCATCCGCTGTCGTCGTTGCCCGGAGCTTCGACCACGCTGCCATTTTACAAGTACATCCTTATCGTGCCGCTCACGGCGGGACTCGGCTGGTTGTATGTGCTGTTCGTGACCTTTGTCATGACCGGTACGACCAACGCGGTCAACATGACCGACGGTCTCGACGGTCTTGCCGCGGGTCTCGTCGCGATCTCGGCTCTCACCTTCGCGTTCTATGCCTACGTCGTCGGCCGAGTAGACGCGAGCCAGTATCTCTACGTGTATTACCTGCGTGGCGCCGGCGAGCTTACGGTTTTCTGCACGGCGGTGATGGGTGCGTGCATTGGATTCCTGTGGTACAACACGCATCCTGCTGAAGTCTTCATGGGTGACACGGGCTCGCTGGCTCTGGGTGGAGCGCTGGCGGCGGTCGCGATCCTTCTCAAGTCGGAGTTCCTGCTGCTTCTCGTTGGCGCGGTGTTCGTGGCCGAGATGTTCTCGGTGATTCTGCAGAGATTCGTCTTCAAGTATCGAAAGCGCCGTTACGGTCTGGAATACGCGCGTGAGCATCGGGTTTTCCGACGAGCTCCGCTGCATCATCACTTCGAGGTCAAGGGTTGGGATGAGGCGCAGGTGGTGGTGCGCTTCTGGATCATCGGAGTGCTATTCGCCTTCATCGCGCTGAGCACTCTGAAGTTGCGATGAATCCCCGTGAGCTCGTGCCGCCGGGGAGCGAGATTGCTGTGATCGGCCTCGCCCGGAGCGGCCGCGCCGTAGCGACTCTCCTGAAAAAACACGGCTACAACGTTTACGCATCCGATCTGGCCTCATCGCCGGAAACCGGGCGGACGGCGGAGCAACTGCGCGCGCTCGGAATCTCAGTCGAGATCGGGCGCCATGAGTTCGAGCGAATCGCGCGCGCGGGCCTCGTCGTCACGAGTCCGGGCGTTCCGCCGTCGGCTCCGCCACTCGCGTTCGCGCGCGAGATGCGTGTGAGGATCGCGAGCGAGGTGGAAGTCGCCCTTGCATTCCTGGCGGGTGCGCGCTTGATCGCGGTGACGGGCACAAATGGAAAAACAACGACGACGGCATTGATTGCCCACCTTCTTCGTGGGCTCGATACCGAAGCGGTAGAAGCCGGCAACATCGGCACTCCGCTCTCCGAGATCGCGGATCGGGAGCGTCACCCGAAATGGATTTCGCTGGAGATGTCGTCCTTCCAGCTCCACGACACGCCAAGTCTCAAACCGGATGTCGGAGTGCTGACTAATCTGAGTCCCGACCATCTCGATCGGTATCCAACCGTCGCGGAGTATTACGCGGACAAGGCGCGCCTCTTTGCGAACGCGAACGGCGACTCGGCGTGGGTCGTAAATGGTGACGATCGGAGCGTGGAGCGCATGGTGCGCGATGTCGCCGGCCACAAATACGCGTTTTCGCTGACCGACGCGGAAGCGCCGGCGCATTTCGATGAGCGTTCCAATCAGCTTGTCATCCTTGGCGCTCCGCTCCTCGATCGCAGAGATCTCCCACTGCTTGGCTCGCATAACATCGCGAATGCTCTCGCTGCCGCACTCGCGGTAATGGTCGCGGACCGATCCCATCAGACGCCGCAGGCGAGAAAGGGGATCGCGGCCGCGCTTCGAACTTTCCGCTCTCTCCCGCACCGCCTGGAGTTGGTTGGCGAGTTCGGCGGAGTGCAATGGATCAACGATTCCAAGGCGACCAATGTAAGCTCGACCGCGGTCGCGATTGACGGGATGGAGCGTCCAACCGTCCTTCTACTTGGCGGACGGCACAAAGGGGAAGCGTACACGCCACTTGCTGAAGGGCTAAAGAGGAAAGTGAAGAGAGTGATCGCGTACGGAGAAGCGGCGCCAATTATCGCGACAGACCTGCGTCCGGTCGTGGATGTCGTGCGACTCGGCAGTGATTTCGACGAAGTGATGCGCGCTGCACGCGCAGCCGCACGACCGGGAGAGGCAGTTCTGCTTTCACCCGCGTGCTCGAGCTACGACATGTTCACCAACTACGAGGAACGAGGCGAGCGTTTCAGAGCGCTCGCGGCCAGGGAAGCGTGATGGAAGCATCTGTCGGCGTAAGACATCGCTGGAACGTGGGAGCTGAAGCGCGTGCACTGCTCATCCTGACGGGTGTTCTGCTCGCCTTTGGTCTCGCTACGGTGTATAGCGCGAGCGCAATCGTGGAGATGCAGGCGGGTTACGGACACGCGCATCTTCTCGTTCGGCAGCTCGTGGGTATGGCGATCGGCGCACTGCTGTTTGCGATTGCCGCGCGACTCGACGCGCAGATCTGGGAGCGATTGGCGTGGCCGGTGATGATTCTCTCGCTCGTCCTGCTCCTCATTGTCGTCCTTCCGTTCACTGCCGCGATTGCACCGCGTATTCACGGCGCGCGCAGATATCTCTTTGGCGCATCTCTGCAGCCGTCGGAGCTCGCCAAGCTTGCCGTGATCATCTGGACATCGATGCTCGTCGTGAAGAAAGGCCAGGCGATGCGACGCCTGACCAAGGGACTACTGCCGTTTCTCGTAGTGGTGGGCTCGCTCGATCTGCTCGTGATGCTCGAGCCGGATCTCTCCACGGCCATGATGTTTACGCTCGTGCTTGGAATCATTCTTTTCGCGGCGGGCGTGCGCATTGGCCACTTCGTTGCGCTCGGCGTACTGATGATCCCGCTCCTTTATGTGAAGATCGAACGCCTCAACTACGTGCTCCTTCGAATGTCAGCGTTCTTTGATCCGGGCGCGGCGCCGCCAGAGGTGAGTTATCAGCTCCGGCAATCTCTGATAGCAGTAGGATCCGGGCAGATCTTTGGCGTCGGATTCGGACGTGGCCGCCAACAGTACGGGTTCCTTCCGTTCGGCTATGACGATTTCATCGCGGCTCACATTGGAGAAGAGTGGGGGTTCGTCGGACTTGCCCTGCTCGTGTTCGCGTTCGCGCTTTATGGGGCGTTGGGATTCAGGATCGCGCGGAAGGCGAGGACACCCTTTCTTCAGCTAGTAGCGGTAGGCATCACCGTTACGACGGTCCTCACCGCGTATCTTCATATCGGTGTGGCGACGGGATTGCTGCCCACCACCGGACTTACACTGCCCTTCATCTCCTACGGACGGTCCAACCTGATTCTATCTCTTCTGATGACTGGTATACTGGTCAACATCGGCAGCACTCAGGAGAAGGTGTTCGGCGTCGGGGCGACCGACCCACTCCCGCTTCGTGCACTGCCAGCCAGATGAGAATCATCTTTGCCGGTGGGGGTACCGGCGGGCACCTCTATCCAGGGCTCGCGATTGCTCGCGCGCTGGTCAAGGCGAACCCGCGCGTCGAGCCTTTTTTTATTGGCGCGCGCCGAGGAATCGAGCGCGATGTGCTTCCGCAGGTGGGCTTTGCGTTCGAGCTGCTGGATCTTCATCCGCTCTACCGCGCGCGTCCCTGGGAGAACTGGCGGACGCTCCGCGGCGCTCTTGGCGCGTGGGGGCGAATCGCCGCGGCAGTTGAGAGCGAGCCGCCCGCCTGCGTCGTAGGCACGGGCGGGTATGCAGCCGGGCTGACCCTCGCTTACTCGGTAGCACACAAGATTCCATTTGTGCTCCAGGAGCAGAACACCTACCCCGGAATCACCGCGCGATTCTTCAGTCGCTTCGCGGCGCAGGTCCACCTGGGATTTCCGGAGGCTCGCGCGTATCTCTCTCCTTCGCGCAAGACGCAAGTCTACGATTCGGGAAATCCAATCGAGCCGCCTCCAGCGGATGCGTTCGTCAAAGGACCGGCGCGAGTAAAGTGGGGATTCCCGGCGAGCGGGGGCTCAGTGCTTCTCGTGTACGGTGGAAGCCAGGGATCGCAGGCGATCAACGATGCAGTCGCGGCCTGGATCGATCAGGGACTGCCAAATGATCTCTTCGTGATCTGGGCGACGGGTAAAACGAATTATGAGAAATTCGCGCACTACGGGAACACTCGGGTTAAGGTGCGTGCGTACATTGCGCCGATCTCGGAGGCATATCGCGCGGCGGATTTCGCTCTCTCGCGCGCGGGCGCGATGGCAACCGCGGAGTTATGCGCCTGGGGAATTCCCGCGATCGTAATCCCGCTTCCGACGGCCGCCGCCGATCATCAGACGGCCAATGCGAAGGCGCTCGCGGCCGCAGGTGCCGCCCAGATGATCAGGCAAAGCGATCTGAGATCCGGCACGCTCGGGAACGCGATCAGAGATCTGCTTGCCGATCCCGCGAAGCTCGCGCCGATGCGCGCGAAAGCGCTCGAGCGGGCGCGACCTACGGCGGCGGCCGACATCGCGCACCACATCCTCGACC
>CADDZN010000231.1 GCA_902812375.1 bacterium
TTCCAAATGCGCCAGTGTCACCGTCCGCGACCACCCAACCCAGATATGCCTGCTGCATCAGGTTCACCTGATCGTCGCGTTCGCCAAGGAAGCTCACGAGGTGAAGCACGCGCAGGGCGGCGGCCTGCATGCGGAGATCTTCATCGTCAGATCCCGCTCCCACAATCATCAGCCGCAGATCGGGATGCCTGGGCGCCAGCATCGAGATCGTTCGAATAGCGGTAGCCGCTCGGCCGCGCGAGGTCGGGTCGTACACGCACACGATATTCCTTGGGCTCTGGGTGTCGTTTGCATCGCCAGCCGACTCTTCCTCGGCCGGACTCGCGCGCTCGGGCGGATAGTTCGCGATGTTCACACCCAACTCCGCAACATCCGCATCTAGGGCATTCTTCGGAATCGAGGAGCGGTTGCGGTCGATCTCGCTCGCAAACAGGTACGCGGTGCGCGCGAATCGACCAGCCCACAACCCTGCCGCTCCGAGCTCGAGCCGCTTTCCAGCGGGAGTCCAGCGAACAACCGCGCCATTTCTGCTGAGCCAACACGCCGTCGCCGCGATCAGATGCTCGCGGTCGGTAGTGACGAAGATTGCGTCCGCGTCCCAGCGGCGGAAAATTCTCCGCAATCTTCTCGCGGCAAAAAAGAAAAAACCTTCCGTCGAGAATGGAATAATCTCGAACGGCTCGGGAATCGGCGTGTGCCGCGGTTGATTGGGATCGCGTCGCGGCGAGACCGCCTGGTGCACGTTGCTGTCAGGCGTGACGAGCAGAGAGACCTTGGCTCCCCGCTCGGATATCCCGCGCGCGGCTCGCGCAAACAATCGCGAGGTGCCGGAGAGCTCGCGCGCTGAATGAAGAAACAGGACGTGCAATGATCTTACCCCGCTGAAGGAACCATCGATGCCTCGTCAGCATCTCCGAACTGCAGCGAATACAGACGATAGTAGGCGCCACGCTTCGCCAGAAGCTCGGCGTGTGTTCCCCGCTCGACGATCTCACCACGCTCGAGAACGAGGATTTGATCCGCGTGCGCAATCGTCGACAGACGGTGCGCGATCACGAACACCGTCCTCCCTTGCAAGAGTCGGTCAACTGCTTCCTGCACCAGACGCTCCGACTCAGTGTCCAACGCAGATGTCGCCTCATCGAGAATGAGGATTGGAGGGTCGCTGAGCAAGGCCCGCGCGATCGCCAGGCGCTGACGCTGACCGCCAGAGAGGCGCGTGCCTCGCTCGCCCAGCAAAGTGTCGTAGCCACTCGGCAGCTCTATGATGAATTCGTGCGCGTTGGCCGCTCTCGCGGCGCTCTCGATCTGTGCCTGGGTGTACTTCGACATCGCCCCGTAGGCGATGTTGTTGCGCACCGTATCGTGGAAGAGGACCGTCTCCTGGCTAACGATTCCGGTGAGCGAGCGGAGCGCGGGAAGCTTGATCTCGCGCGTATCGATGCCGTCGATGGTGATGCGGCCCTGGGTGGGCTCATAGAATCGCGGAATGAGATCGACAAGAGTACTCTTCCCCGACCCACTGGGCCCAACGAGCGCGATAACTTCACCCTTTCGCGCGGTGAGATTGATATCTGACAGAACGGGCGCGTCACCGTAGGAGAAGGACACGTTCTCGAAGCGGAGCTCTCTCTCGAAGGTGGCGGTGTCGCGAGTGCCTCGATCCCGCTGATACTCCGCGGGCGAATCCAGGATCTCGAACAGCCGCTCGGCCGACGCGAGCGAAGATTGCGCCGTGGTGCGCATCTGCGAGAGCTGCTTCAATGGCTGCAGAAGACGAAGTACCAATGTAAGAAACGCGAGCAGTGTCGCGCCCGTCATCGCCCCGGTCCTGAGCACCTGCCAGGCGCCGATCCACAATATGAGCACCGCGATCAGGGTGCCGATGATTTCGGTCACCGGCGGCGCGACCAGTGCGAGACGCGTGAGCCTCAGGCTGCTGCGCGCGTACTTGTTGCTGCCATCAGCGAACCGCGCCTCCTCGTAGGCTTCGGTGCCCGATGCTTTGACCAGGCGAATTCCGCTGATCGTTTCCTGGAGAACGCTCGTCATCTCGCCGTGAACGTTGCCACGGCGGAGATTCCCACGACGCAGCTTCCGGAGCATCGGCTGCAGCGAGAAACCGAGTAGCGGCAGGATGATCAGCGCGATCAACGACAGCGGCCAGGAAATGCTGAACAGGATCGCGATGTAGACGATCACGAGTGACGCGCTCTGAAGCGATTGCGTGACGATCTGGGTGAGGATAAGGCGCGTCTCGAAAGTGTCGTTGATGACCCGCGAAAGGATCTGCCCGGCCTTCATCTGGGTGAAGTAACTGAGGGGCAGATGCGCGAGATGCCTGTAAACGGAGTTGCGCAGGTCGCGGGTCACGTACTCCTGGAGCGTCGCGCCGAACTGTCCCGCGATCCACACGAGCAGATTCTTCAGGATCACCGCCGCCAGAACGAGCATGATCACGTTCCGGAGCGAGTGCATCTCGTCGCCGGGAATTATTCGCCCGCCGACCGTTGCGTCGATGAGACGGGAGACAAGTCCCTTCGGAATCGCTGTTGCTGGCTGATGGAAGAGGATGTTGAGGAACGGAATCAATAACGCAATCGAAAATCCGTCGAGCAACGCCGCGAGAAGATTCGCGACGATCGTGATCGACATGCGCCACCCGTGGGGGCGGAGATACGGGAAGAGTCGTTTATAGACTGGCGTCATTCGCGGGATGCGGGATGCGGGGCGCGGGATGCGGGATGCGGATTGGGATTGGGACGGGGGGTTCGGGACGGGACGAGCGAGGAGAGCGGCGCGAGAGCCGGACGCCAGCTCACCGCATCCCGCGTCCCGCGTCCCGCATCCCTCACTTTTACCGGCGCGGAGTCAGCAGCGCCAGCGGCAGAATCACTTCCTCGGGCGTCACGCCGCCGTGGAGGAATGATCCGCGATACCGGCTCTGATACTCGCGCAGCTTCGTCGGATACACGAAGAAGCAGTCATTGGTCGCGAGCAGTGTGTTACCACCCGATCCGCGACGCGGCAGACGCAGCATGTCCTCGTTCGAGAACAGGAGCGCCTGGTCGGGACGCTCAGCCCTTAGATCTTCGCCGAACTTGTAGCGTAGGTTGGCGCTGGCGTCGCGCTTGGCGTAAACAGTCGCCGGAGTATTGCAGTGGATCGAGCCGTGATCCGTGGTGAGAAGTACCGAGATCTTTCGGCGCGATGCTTCCTTCAGAACGCTGAACAGCGCCGAGCGCTGAAACCATTGCCGCGTGATCTGGCGAAGCGCGATCTCGTCGCGCGCGACTTCGTAAAGGATCTGCGATTCGCTGCGACCGTGCGTCAGCAAGTCGACGAAGTTGAATACGAAAGCGCTGACGCCCTCAGGTCCGATCGCCGTGCCCAAGTGTCGCTCCAGTTCGTCGGAATTGGCGGCGGTCGAGATCTTCTGGTAGCGCACCGGAGTCTTTCCCCAGAGCTCCTCGAGATGCGCCTCCAACAACTCACGCTCGTGCGCATTGAGAGACTCGTCCTCACGATCCGCGTTCCCCCACCAATCGGGCAGCCGCGCGGCGATCTCGCCGGGAAACAGTCCACTGAACAGCGAGTTGCGCGAGTACGGCGTCGCGGTGGGAAGCACCGCGAAGTAGTGCGTCGTCTCGACATCGAAGAACGGCGCGAGCAATGGCTCCAAAACCCGCCATTGGTCGAGGCGCAAACAATCGACGACAATGAACACCGCCGCTTTGTCGCGCTCGAGAATCGGCAGCACGAACTCCCCGACAATATCAATCGAGAGTGGCGGACGATTGCCATTCAGATCCTTGAGCCACGCCGGATAATTGTCCTTGATGAACGTCGCAAACTCGCGATGCATGTCCGGATAAAGACCCTGCAGTGATTCATAGAGTCCCATCTCTCCGGCTGCCGCGAGATCGACGTCCCAGCGCATCAGCTCGTCGTAGCGATCGATCCAGCCGCGCCAATCCAGATTCTTGTCGCGCTCCAGCTCGATCGCGCGAAATCTTTCGACAAAGCTGCGCGCAATTGCCTGCTGTCTGATGCGCGGCCCCTCGAGGATCCGAGTGACCACCGTCAGCACCTGCCGTGGATTGATCGGCTTCACCAGGTAATCGCGCACATTGGCGCCAATCGCTTCCTTGAGCGTTGAATCTTCCTCGCTCTTCGTCACCATCACGACGGGAAGCGTCGGCGCCAGCTCGCGCACGTCGCGAAATACCTCGAGTCCGCGCTTGCCCGGCATCTGCTCGTCGAGCAGCAGGATGTCGAATGGCCGGCGTCTCAGAAGCTCGATGGCGTCATCCGCGTTCGACGCCCATTCGACGGTATAACCCTTCGACCGGAGGAAGATGCGATGCGGCTCGAGAAGCTCGCCTTCGTCGTCTACCCAGAGTATCGATTTCGGGGGGTTTAGAACCGGTGCCGCCATAGCGCTGAATGTAGCCGCGGGGTGTGCTCATGCCTAGATTCGGAGAGTGATCGGCCAGCTCCCACGTTTCGCTCTCAGCACCCCGATTTTTCGATTCCGCTCGCTTGCGGCGCTGGCGGGTCGTGCACCCCTCGGGGGTGATCGCGAGACGCTCATCGCGTGCCTTCAACTCGGACGTCTGTGCGCCGGAGTTCTGCCTCCGTATGAGCTACCGTGGGAGGTCACCTTCGAGCGCACCGAGAACACGCGGCAATGGCTGTCGTCGATTGCGGTACCAAGCGGAATCAGATCGGCGGCGTTAGGAATTTTTGATGGTCTTGCGGGTCACGAGCGGACGCTCCTGGCGCCGGCGTTCGAGGACCTTGTCAAGGCCGCCGCCGCGCAGTTAGATGAGGCATCACGCGTGGAGCTGAACGCGGTCGTCCAGGAGCTTGCGGGCACTCCTCCGGCAGCGCGCCCGCACCACTCAGTTACACCATTTCTACCGAGCTGAACGTGGCTACACATTTTCTCCCGAGCTGAACATGGCCGGCCATTCAAAGTGGAAGCAGATCAAGCACTACAAGGCGGCGACCGACGCCAAGCGCGGCGCGCAATTCACGAAGCTCATTCGTGAGATCACGATGGCAGCGAAGATTGGTGGCGGGGATCCCGCCGGTAACCCCCGACTTCGCACTGCTATCGACGCAGCGAAAGCCGCATCAATGCCCAAAGAGAACATCGAGCGCGCCATCAAGAAAGGCACGGGCGATCTCGAGGGCGTCACCTACACCGAAGTCACCTACGAGGGCTACGGTCCGGGCGGCGTCGCCATTCTCATTTCCGCGCTGAGCGACAACCCCACCCGCACAGTCGCCGAGGTCCGTCACAAGCTCACTCGACTCGGCGGCAATTTGGGACCGCCGAATCCGGGGCCGTACCTATTCGATCGCAAAGGTCAGATCTACTTCGACCGCTCGAGGTACGAGGAGGACAAAGTTCTCGAGATCGCACTAGATGCAGGCGCCGAAGATTTCAAGGCTGAAGAAGGTCAATACGTGG
>CADDZN010000232.1 GCA_902812375.1 bacterium
GTAGAGACCAGTGTAATCGCTATTCCAATACAGTCCCTTCCAGGCTAGGTGCTGGTCGGTGTTTACGCCAAAAGTCACAGTCCCCCATGCATCATAGGTATTGACCTGGCTGGTTGCCCCTGATTCACTGGTGCCAATGACATTGCCAAGTGCGTCGATCTCGTGATAACGAACGATGCTCGGACTAGTTGCGCCAAGTGTATGAGCGACGGGCTGATCAATAGTTCCCGGCAGATAAGCATAATCCACCAGTCGTTGCCCATTCGCATCGAGCTCCGCGGCCAATGCATCACCGTCCCACAACAAGTATTTCGTGCCTAGTCCACCCGACAGCTTCACCGGCTTGCCGAACGCGTTATAGGCGAAATAGATCTGGTTCCCGCCGTTGTACATTGTGCTTTCAAGTCGATTCTCGGCGTCCCAGAACCACTGGAAGTTGTAGATCCCGTCCTTGTACTTCTGAGTGACGTTCCCGTCCGCGTCGTAGTAGTAATAGCCGCCATTCAGTACCACGTAGCGGTTGCCAGTAGTGGGAATGCCGCCATGGTCAGTTCTGTTACCCATTGCATCGTACGTGAACAAATCTGTCGAAACCAAGCTTCCGCATGTAGTTGTGGCCCCCGAAAGAGAGTCACGTCCACTACTGAAAATGCAATTGGACCACACCTGCTGGTTGGACAGCCTGCCTAAAGTGTCGTACCCGAACATGATTCCTGGGTTGTTCGAAGGCGCATTTTGGATCTGAATAGCCTGATCGATGCGGCCAGCGTGATCGTAATGATATCCGCGACCGAACGGCAAAAGGATCGGGCTAGTAGTGTTGTTGAATGAGACCGATCCAAGAGAATGGGTCGCGAGCGCGGTAGCAGTGCGGGTAACGCCTCCCGGAATCGTAGTAATGCCGCCAGTTCCATCGGCATCTGGACTGAAAGAAATGACTGCGCCTGGCGCGACCTGGAACGAGCTGAGAAACCCGCTCGACGTGTATGAAGCAATGCGGTCGTTGAAAATTGTGCCTGTGTTGGTTGTAATTCTCAAGGAATCAACATCGGCAACTGCTTTTGGTGCACGATGGTAGACTTGATAACGCTTGCCATCGATCCAACTGACGACCGTAGTTGTTGCTGCCGTTGATTGGGAACCTAGATTAACGAAAATGGAGTCTCGCTCAACAGCGTTCCACGCCACCATGTCGTGGCCGTTGCTCGAGTAGCTGAAATTGTCGGTATTCGTACCTGGCGCGCTTCTGCTAGTAATCCTTCCGGCACCATCGCGGGTGACAGAAAGTAGCTGCCCGCGCCGGTTTGTTGTGCTCATTGCTAGCCCACTGGGATCGTAGCGGACACTACTGCACGCTGAAAATGGATCACACTCATTAGTCGGCCAGCCGAGTGCATTGAAATCGGTGTGGTAGTGATTGCTGTTGGCGTCGTAAAAATCGGTCTGAAACAGGTTGTCGTATCCATACGACATTGTCGCTCCGGCAGTAGAGCTCGATAACACTCTGTTAAGCACGTCGTACAACGTCGTCTGCGAAGCAAGACCCGCGGGCGTAACTACCGAATCGCGACCTACGGCATCAAACAGCTTGCTCGTGGTTCTGTTGCCAGGAATCGTGATCGTTGCGACGTTGCCAAATTTCGGGTCGTATGTGTAAGCGGTTGTGTGCCCCGCATTGTCAGTGGCCGTGGCTACGCCGCGCGTGCCACTAGGATCGAAGGTGTAACTCATTGTCTGGCGCGGTGTGCCCGTAAAGACCTCTAGATCAACCTCGTTGAAGGAATTGTAGTAAAGACTATCCACCCTCGTCCCTAGACCGCTTACTACGGTCAGTAAGCCGATGGAGTTGTACTGATAGTCGGTTGGCGAGCCCCCCGCTGGGGTGCTCCTTGTCAGACGCCCACGCGTATCGTACATAAACGTGTCGACGCTTCCATCTGAATGCGTGATCTGAGTCGGACGAATACCACTCATTGTTACATACGTGTGCAAACCGGTCGGATCAGTGATGTCGGTGGCTTGGCCGAATCTGTTGGGCACGAACCTCGTCACTCGGCCGGCCGGGTCAGTCACGCTTGCAGAAATAGAGGAAACTATCTCCGGCGTTTGTGTTTGCCACGGACTGTAGTTAGTAACCGGATTGACCAAAGTGGTCGCACCGCCGCCGGCGTCCACAGCAATTTGCGGTTCGATCGTTTGCGAGAGCTTCCAGGAGGTCGGATCGTAAACCAGCGTCGTAACGCCTCCTTTCCGATCCGCAATCGTCGAGAGCCGGCCGTTCGCGTCGCATGTGAACTGGGTGAACACGTGGTCCGGGTCTTCAGCGCTCACCAGGCACCGGTTTCCATCTACCACGAATGCCGTTGTGCGGCCCATCCACTCTGTGCCGTCCGGCCCGGGGTCCACTGTCCCTCCGAGACCGTTGGTGCCGTAATAGAGCCCGATTAAAGACGCAGTGCCATTGGGTTGTTTTCGGTATGGATCAGTGATGCTCTGCAGGCGACCGCTGCCGTCGTACCCATAGGAAACGGTAAGATTGTTCGGCGCGATGAACGAAATCTGTGTCCCATAGGCGTTGAAGAGTGCGCGTGACGCGTCTGGATAGGTTCTCGTATAGGTTGCTGACGGTGAGTCATACGTCAGTATTGTGTAATCAGCGGCCACCGCTCCGAGCGCGGCGAATCTAGTCGCGCTTCCGTCCCCATTCGTGACCATGTAGCCAGGGCTGGTAGTTGTTCGGAGCCGTTGCAGGCCCGCAACCGTCCAACCCTTCGCGATCTGAGAACCCGCCTCATTTATGATCATGATTTGGGTACTCGTCGTCTTGGTCACGATTGCATTGTCCATATAGGTCACGCGCACCGTGATCGAGAGCGGGTATACGTCCGTAGAATAACTTCTCGCGTCGAACTGACCGGCGACCCTCACGGTCGCTCCCGAGTATGCCGGCCCGGCGAACGTTACTGAGGTCAAGCCGTTGAGGAAGGTCACAGCGGCTCCATTCAGCGTCGCCGATAACGTGTACTGCTTCACCAAAGTCCCATCTCCGCCGTCGTCCACGTCAGCGTAGATAAACGGTCTCGGATTCGCTTGGTCCCCGTTGTAGACGAGTGTCACGTTGCGCGCCTGATCGACGCTGTAATACGGAACGGTGCTGAAGCTGTAGCTCGCCGCGAAGCACGACACCGCGCAGACCCCTGGGCCCTGTAAGTCGGGGTTGTTCATGCTCCAGTCGACCGTTGGGAAGTGGGTCGGGAAAGACGCGTAAGTCGCTCGAGCACGCCCACTGAGACGCTTGGCCCCCCAAATGGCGGGCCGGTGTGGATGGGGAGGGAGCGCCGCCGATGCATGCGTCCACAACAGAAGCGCAAGTATCAATGCGCCGTTGGTGAAGCGAGTACGCTTCGTTCGATATGTCCGATACATAGTTTTTCGTCTCTGGTTAGAAGAGCTCTCGCTCTCTGTTTGTCGATCTCAGTGGAAGAGGACGCGTGCGGCCTGAAGCGCTGCGTCGAAGATTTTTGCTTTTTTCTTTGCCTTCACGGCGGCGGTCGCATTCGCGACAGCCGCTACCGAGCTGCTGCTCACGACAGTCACGGTCGCCTTTGTTGTCCCACACTCCCCGTGCGCCGTGCAGATTCTCGCCGCGATGTCGTGCGATCCAGCGGTCAGCACTTCGCTCGGCTCGGCGAGCCGTCCCCACGCCTCGCCCTGCGTTAGCCGGAACAGCGGCGTCTTGTCCTTTCCGTCCATCATCACGGAAAAGGTCAAGGCATCGATCGGATCCGTCGGCTCATTGCTCATGAAGCGGAGCACCACGACCGGCTTGTCGTCGGGTAGCGTTGACCCCTGAGTGGGCGCCGCGACGACGATCAGTGGAGTGCGGTACTCAGGTATCGCAATCGCGGGTTGGCCGGGTGCCGATCCGACCGGAGGTACCTGCGGATACGGATACGGCTGCTGCGGATACTGCGGCGGATATCCCGGGTACTGCTGCGGCGGATAGGTTTGTGACTGCGCCTGCGTCACTGCTCCGCCCAGCGCGAGCAACATCGTCGCGGCGATCATGGAGTTGGCAGCTCGGCGCTTTTGACATCTCATCATCTTTCGTCTCCTCTCGTTGTAGATGGCACGCGCATGCGCATGCGTCGTGTGCTTATCGCTCAACAAGAAGGACGCGGCCTGTTACTGCTCACGAAAAACAAAAAAGCCTCGCAACATTCGCGAGGCTTTTTGTGGCGGCGAGCTTGAACTATTCGTGCTTGAATCTCGCAATCACAGTACCCAGAAACGTGGCACCGTTACGAGGAACCCGCAGAGACTCGTACGAAGGATTGAATGAGGACAACTCGATCAAGCCGTTCCTCGTTCCCGCGAAACGCTTCACGACGTACCCTTCATCGCCGATTCGTGCAACAACGAGGTCGTCGATCATCGGCTCAGCATCAAGCTTGATGAGGATCACATCGCGTGGTTCCAGGACCGGAGACATACTCTTACCTGAGACTTTAAGTGCCAGGTACCGTTCAGACGGCACGATGTCCTCCGGTAACTCCAGCCACTGCTCGCAAGGCTCATCCCAAAGCTCTCTGGCAGTGCCGGCGGCGACAGCCAAATCGAGGACGGTCGCGCAGCGCTGTCGACTTGCCTCAGGTATAGACATCGACACGCTCGCGACGATAGGCGCAGCGCGATATCGGAGCTCACGCTGCGGCAGCGACCGTTCTATTCGCCGTGCTGCGATCCGGGCAGTGGCACGTTTCGCAAACGCAGTCGCTTTGACTTCGTCACTCGCTCGCTCTGCCGAGCTACGGCCGTTACGGAGATCCTCGGCAACCCATTGCAGCAGGCGCTCGTTCAGCACAGACCCGTCAGTCTGAAGCTCGATCTCTGCAGCCACGAGTCGCATCAACTCATCAACTAGCTCGTCATTAAAGTTCACGACTTTTCCTCCTGTGCACCGCCCGCGAAGTAAGATCGCGCGGTAGTTGTTCTGCAGGTCTGTTCGGAGCCGGCACATTTGCTCGGCGAAGAAAACGAAGAACCTCCTGCTGTTCCGCGGACGGTAGTGAATCGACATAGTCGACTGCAACTTTGCTAATCCGTTGGCGCAGGCGCGACAGTCGTACGCGGGCTGCACCATGGCTTACGCCGAGTTCGGCCGCCAATTCACGCAATGGAATGTCACGGTCTACGCCGACAATGAGAATGCTATCCTCCTGCGAAAGCCAACCCGCCAGAGCAGTCGCAAGTCTCATTATCGCCGAGCGCGGAGGTAGCTGATTTCGTCTGATCCTGTCGACGTGCGTATGCCGTACTCCGAGTGGCACTCCGCGACAACCATCTCGTTTGAAGTACCATACGCCGCGCAAGCTTCCTGGTCCGTCGCGCGCTCGCGAGT
>CADDZN010000233.1 GCA_902812375.1 bacterium
CCGATGCAGACTATTGCGAGCGCGCCCGCATCGCGGGCGCGCGAGACTACCTCGTCGCGGTCGCCGGCGAACGCCGGGTCCGCGAGGTGGGCGTGGCTGTCGATGAAGACCGGCGCGCGTCCGTCTTGCGTGGCCATTTGCGTTCGATCCAGAGGAGAACCGGTGCGGCGACGTAAATCGAGCTGAACGTTCCGGTGACGATTCCGAACGCCATGACCCAGGCGAACGGACGAATTACTTCTCCGGCAAAGATCAGCAGTGCGAGAGTGGCCGCGAATGCTGTCGCGTGCGTGAGAATCGACCGCGGCAGCGTCTCGTTGATCGAGCGGTTTAGAGTTTCGTACAATGTCTCTTTTCTGCCCTTCCGCAGATTCTCGCGCACGCGATCGAAGATGATGATCGTGTCGTTGAGGGAATAGCCGAGCACTGTGAGAAGCCCCGCGACGACAGTGAGCGAAATCTCGAGGTGGGTCAGCTTAAGGAAAGCGATGGTGGTGAAGACATCATGGCTGGTCGCGATGACGGCCGCAGTCGCGAATCTCCACTCGAAGCGGATCGAGAGATAGACCAGCGTGATCAGGAATGAGAGGAGTATGGCAATGATGGCGCCGCGTCGTAGCTCGCTACCAACGCGAGGACCTACGGCTTCGGTGCGAATCACCTGGAAACTGTTCGGTCCGAACTTCTCGGTGAGCACCTGCTGGATGCGGTTGGCGACATTGGCCGCCCCCTTCGCCTGAGCCGCGACTTCGCCCGCGTTCTGTGCGCGAATCGTGAACTCCCGATTTGTTCCGAACTGCTGGATCTCTGCTCCGGGAATTCCAGCCTGATCGAGCGTCGCTCGGATCGTGCCGACATCGGGCGGTTTGGCGAAGCTGAGTTGCATGAGCGTTCCGCCTGTGAACTCGATGCTCCAGTTCGGCCGCTTGATTGCCAACGAGGCTAGTCCTACAACGATGAAGGCGACGGTGATGGCAGCCATCACCTTCCACCAGCGGATGAAGTCGTAGTTCGTATCGTGAAGAATTCGAAGCATCAAATACTCAGGGTTGCCTGGGCGTCGCGGGTGCGACTGAGCCAGATCATGTAGAAGGTGCGGACGACGAAGATCGAGGTGATCATCGAAGCAGCGATACCGGCGAGCAGCGTGACCGCAAATCCGCGCACCGGACCAGTGCCATACTGATAAAGAACGGCCGCGGTCAATGCTGTCGAGACGTTGGAGTCGACGATCGCACTCATGGCGTGGCGGAATCCTTCATCGATAGCTGTGCGCACGGTTTTCCCATGCACGAGCTCTTCGCGAATTCGCTCGAAGATGAGGACGTTGGCGTCGACTGCAATACCAATCGAGAGAACGAAGCCTGCGAGCCCAGGCAGTGTAAGCACTGCGTTGAAGCCAGCAAGTGCCGCGAGCGTGTAAAGGATGTAGAGCGCCAGGCCCGCAACGGCGAGCATTCCGGAGAAACGGTAATACCCGAGCATGATGATGACGACGAGAGCGACGGCGATCACGCCGGCGGTGATTCCTTTATGGATGGAATCTCTTCCGAGGCTCGCTCCGATCTCGCGCACGTCGACCACCTTCAACGGCACCGGCAACGAGCCCGCTCGGAGAACGAGAGCCAGATCCTGCGCGGCTTGCAGATCTTTTCCGCCCATCGTGATCTGGCCGTTGGCCCCGATCGCGCTCTGAATTACCGGAGGTCGACCCATCACGCGCTGATCCAGCACAATCGCCATGAAGTCACCGACATGTCTAGCCGTCTCCGCACGAAAGCGACGCGCGCCTTCGTTATTCATCTTGAACTCGACGAGGTTCCCCTCGGTCGGAGAGGTGTTGGGTTTGGCGTCGGTCAGGTATTCTCCGGTGATTATCGGCTTTGCATCGAGGACGTAGAGCGCACGGTAAGCGCGGTTCCCGAGTGAAACCGTATCACTGCTCCAGCGGAGAACTTTGCCGGGAGGAAGCGCTGCTTCCACTTCGGGCAGCGCGAGGTACTGCGAAAGCGTTGGGACGTCCGTCTGAGCAACGTAGTACTCGCCAGGCATTTGTCCCTGCTGAACAAGCTTCGAAAACGCGCCCGGACCTCCGGTCGTAGCAGCCGCCGCCTTCGCGCTGTCGGTCTTCGATGAGTCGGGTGTCTTGGAGGTGTCCGCACTAAACAACGACTGCAAACCCGCGCTGGTCGTATCCGTCGTCTTTGTCGTCCCTGTAGAAGCAACGGCCACTTTCTTATCCTTGAGGGCTGCATCCAGACGTGGGAGCGCCTTCTCTAGCGCTTGAGTTTTGTCAGTGATCTGGAACTCGAGGAAAGCGGATTTCTGCACCACGTCCTGAGCGCGCTGCGGGTCATCGATGCCGGGGAGCTCGACGATTATCCTGTCGTTGCCGGCCTTCTGAACTACGGGCTCGGAAACACCGAACTCATCGATGCGATTTCGCACCACCTTGAGCGCGTTATCGATGGCCTTAGCCTTGTCGGCCACGACGCCCTTCGATTCGTCGACTTCGAGCGCCAGATACATCCCGCCCTGTAGGTCGAGACCTCTCTTGAGCGGCACGCGGCGAACGGTGTCGTAAACAAATTCGCCATTACGCTTCACACGCTCGACAACAGTCCGCGGAAAAAGCGCCCAGATCGATCCTGCGACGAGGGCGGCGATACAGAGAAGACGATACTTCAGGTTCATACTGCTAAAAGGGAGAAAGTTGCACTTCGAAACTAGCCTTTAACGTTACCGGGAATCCCAAGGCGAGTCAACGCGTTTCTGGCTTCGCGCTCATCAAGCCGGAGTTGCGCGACAAGCTGCTCCGCCGAAGCGAATTTGCGCGTTTCACGAAGCCGCGAAACGAAGTCAACGCGAATATTCGCGCCGTAGAAGTCGCCATCGGTACCGAACAAGTGCGCCTCGAGTGATGTTGCCGTGTCGCCAAACGTAGGTCGAGGACCCAGGTTCATCATGCCCCCGACTGGTCCGCGCGCCGTTTGTACTGTTACAGCGTATACACCTTCAGGCGGCAGAAGCTTCCTTGCCGGTGGCGGGCCGAGATTCAGGGTCGGAAATCCGATCGTGCGTCCGCGCTGCGCTCCTGGCACGACGCGTCCGGTAACGGAATAGAGACGGCCCAGGCCGGCGGCAGCGCGGTCCAAGTCTCCACCAGCAATCGATCTTCTGATGGAGGTCGAAGATACCGGATGCCCATCCGGTGTGGAAACGGGCTCTGCTACTTCCACCCTGAATCCATCCCGCTCCCCCAGGGTTCGGAGCACATCGACATTTCCCGCTCGTTGGCGCCCGAAACCATGGTCATAGCCGATGAGTAGCTCGCGCATCCTGAATCGCTTTCTGAGAACGAGCTCCACGAATTCCTCCGCGGAAAACTTCGACAGCTCGCTCGTGAATGGAACGATGGCCATATAATCGATGCCGGTCTCCGCCAGCACTTCCAGTTTTTCGTCGTGCAAGGTGAGAACGAGGGGGGCGGCCGACGGATTGACGATCTCGAGCGGATGCGGCTCGAAGGTTATCAGGACGCTGGGGATTTTGAGGATTCGAGAGCGGGCGACCAACCGCTCGATTACATCGCGGTGCCCGAGATGCACCCCATCGAAGGTGCCGACAGTAATTACAGTTGCTTTCACGTATGGCGGAAGCCCCGACCCGTCGGCCCCGCGTTCGCCATCATGCATCTGCAACAACTCGCAAACGGCGCAATTTGGCGGGCGAGTCCTTCAGCGCATCGAGCGACGCCGCATCGCTCAAGCTAAAGTCTCCAATGCGAGTGCGTCTGAGCGCGCTTAAGTGCGCCGCCGAGGAGGTTAGCCGGCCGAGGTCGCGAGCGAGCGCGCGAATGTAGGTGCCACCGCTGCAAGTGATCGTGGCGCGGAGTGAGCTGTCCGATATCTCGTGCAGGTCCCATCGATGAACCGTCACCTCAGTCGGCGAGAGCTCGAAGGGCTCGCCTCTCCGGGCCGCATCGTAAGCACGGGTTCCGTCCACACTTTTGGCAGAATATGACGGTGGCCGCTGAGTGATCGCGCCTGTGAGCGATCGAATAGCCGCATGAATTGCTTCCCTGGCCGGAATTTCCGCCGTGCGTACCGCCGAGCCCGTCGAGTCATCGGTGTCTGTTTCGGTGCCGAACTGAATCGTGGCGTCGTAAACCTTGGGCTCGATCTCCAAGAAATTGGCGAGACGAGTGGCGCGTCCGAGAAGAAGGATCAGCAGGCCCGTCGCGAAGGGGTCGAGGGTGCCGAGGTGGCCGATACTGCGCTCGCCATAAATCCGCCTGACCTGCTGCACGACATCGTGAGATGTCATGCCCGCCGGCTTATCTACAAGGAGCAAACCTTCTACTCTGGATTCTCCTGCGCCGCCGGAGCGTTCAGTCGTCTTCTCTTCCCCGCGCCGCGGTCTCGTCCTGGCGTTTCACGTCGGCGAGCAGTGATTCGATTCTCGCCGCGCGAGCGATCGTGTCATCTTCCTTGAACTGGATTTCGGGAGCAACCCTCAGTCGAAGCTGGCGCGCGACGCGTGAGCGCAGGTGCGATGCGACACTGTCGAGCCCGTCGAAGGTGGCCTGCTTTTCCGACTCGCTGCCGAGCACGCTTACGTAAACGCGGGCGTGGCGAAGATCGGGACTGACCTCCGCGCCCGTCACGGTAACGAAGCCGACGATGCGCGGATCTTTTGCCGATTCAGTGAGGAAGGTAGCGACCTCGACGCGGACCGCTTCGGCGACGCGATCCGCTCTGCGAGTGTTACGCAGAAGCACCCGCCGCCGAGGTGAGTGTGCGCGCGACCTGCTCCTTGCGGTAGCACTCCAGCACGTCACCGACCTTGATGTCGTTGAAGTTCTCGACGCCGATGCCGCACTCGAACCCTTCGCGGACTTCCTTCACGTCGTCCTTGAAGCGGCGCAACGACGCGATGTTGCCATCGTAAACTTCGATGCCATCACGAATCACGCGTACCCGGGCCTGACGATTGATGACTCCGCTCCGAACCGAGCAGCCCGCGATGACGCCCATCTTCGGCACCTTGAACAGATCGCGAACTTCGGCTTCGCCGAGCACGACCTCGCGCTCCTCGGGTCGCAGCATTCCTTCGAGAGCGGCACGGACGTCTTCGACTGCCTCGTAGATGATCTTGTACAGCTTGATCTCCACGCCTTCTCGGTCCGCTGCCGACCGTGCATTGTTATCCGGGCGAACGTGGAACCCGACGATGATCGCGCCGGAAGCGCGGGCGAGAAGAATGTCGCTCTCCGTGATCGCGCCGACCCCACGGTGAATGACTTCGACGGAGACTTCTTCGTTAGAGAGCTGGGCGAGCGCATCGGCCAACGCCTCGGCCGGACCGCCCTGGTCTGCCTTAATG
>CADDZN010000234.1 GCA_902812375.1 bacterium
ATCCTCGATGCGCCGGTGCCGCCCGACACCTCGGTTCGCGGCGCGCCTCCCGCTGCGCGCCGAGTCGTGGCTGCACAAGGCGGACAGGCCCGCAGTCAAGCGCCACCTGCGGCGCCGACAACTCTCACTGGAGCGTCGAATGCGTTGGCCGGTCTGCTCAACTCACTTCAGAGCGCAGACGTGGCAGTGACGGCAACGGAGCGAGCCGCGATCGATACTGCTTTGCGAAACGCGAGGACCGCTCTTACGCGATGGGGAGCGTACCCGCGCTAATGGCTATTGACAATAAAGACTTCTGATCGCACTGGCTCCTAAGCGCTTCGACTAGCCACAATGGCCGAGGGTTGAACAACGCGGACAAGCGCGGAAGAAATCGGAAAAAGGCGGAGGCGCTCCCAGTGGCCCGCGTTTTTCAGTTTTCTTCCGCCGCAGTTTCCGCGTAGTTCAACCCTCGAACATACTGGCCATTCGAAGCACTTAGGAGCCAGTGCGATCAGAAGTCTTAAGTGTTAGTGGCCAGAAAAAGCGCGTAGCCTACAGGATGCCCCCACTCCGCACACGGAAGTCCACGTTGTCCGCGATCCATTTCCAGAGTTCGGCCTGCGCCTCCGGCTTGTCGCCGGCTCTGTAGTGCGAGCGCCACGTCGCCATCACTTCGTCGTCCACCGTCCACATCCGCACTCTGCGACGCGGAACGTTCTTCTCCCAGTGAACAGCGACGGTCGGACGCGGATAGAGAATGCGCAGGGTCGTGTTCTTCGAGAGATACTCGAGACCGGTCACGTTGATCTTCTTGTACTTGCTCAGGCTGTCGTTCTTCTCCGATGGCGTGTCCGGAATGCCATCAGTGAACATCACGATATTGAGCGGAGCAAGAATCAGGTTGTTGCGCTTGACGATCGTCGCGACACGGTCAAAGAACGGATTGAAATCCGTAAGCCCGTCACGCGATGGATATTCTTTCCGCAGGAACGCCGCGATTTGCGGCACGCTCATGTGCTCGAAGGTTGCGATCGGCTGGAAGGACTTCGTCTCTCCCGGTTTCTCTCCGCCGAACGAGCCAACGAAAACCGCGGTCGGTTGTCTCAACCCGCCGAGTCCGTGGATATGTGCGTACAGGTAGTTCGCGGCGAAATCGATCGAGCTATCGTATCGATTCTTGCCACCGAACGACCCGCTGACGTCGATCCCGATCACGAGCGTCGACTTTGCGACTCTCGGAGTATCACCAGCCGCTGGCGCGCACGCGGTCGGTGCGCCGAGCGCGAGCGCGGTCGCCGCGCACATCAGACCTTTGCCGAGTGTTCTCATTACGCTACCCTCGGGCGAGGATCATGCGGCGTGAGCTTTCGCGCGACTCCTTCCAGCACCGGACGCGGGTGCACCAACGGCGTCGCCGCGAGAACATCTTCCAGATGCTCGAACGGCAGCGAGAACATCGGGCGCGACTTGATCGCGACGACCGCAAAGTTGATTGCCGCGGCCAGAAGCTGTAGCACTGGGAGCGACAGCAGCTCGAACATCCGCTTCGCTTCTTCGTGGAACCACGCGGTCTCCGCCTTGAGAGCGTTGACCGGCTCGCGCCAGAGGCCGGGCTCGACCGCCCTTTCTATCGGGCGTGTTGAGCCATCCTGCACTACAGCCTGTCGCGACAGAATCGCCAGCAATGCTGGAGTTCCAAACCGTCCGAACAGGAACCACGACATTCCACGCACGCCCAGCCATCCAAAGGAAGCGAGAGCCAGCGTTGCACCGATGCCAAGCTGTACCGAGCCGCCCGACTGCTGCGCGATCCACGGTGTGATTGCATCGATCAGCTCGCGGTAGAGGAAGATCACCTCGAAGAACATGACGGCGCTTTCGACGACGAGCATCTGAACTATCGTCGCCGTCTTCTTCTGCTTCACTGCTTCCGTCACGACCTGCACGCACGCGAAGCTTCCCGCGACGAGCATGAACAGAAACATCCAGAGCAGCGGCGCCATCACGCGCGGGTTCGGATCGAACCCGGTAAGGCTGCCGAACACTTCATTCAGTGTAGGCTGCAGCGTGAAGGTGAAGATCGTCGCTTCGATCGCGCACCACACTGTAAGGATCATGAACGCCAGCCAGGGTACACCGGGCTGGAAGTATCGCTTCGACGACCAGTCGAGTAGCGTGAGTGGCGAACGGAGCAAGCCAAGCAACAGGTTCTTGACCATCAGGAATCCGAAGCGGATCGAGCCGATCACCCAGCCGACGAGCGCCACACCGACGCGCAGCATTCCCGTCCAGAAAAGCCAAATGCAGCGCCCTGCATCCCACCACGCCATGAGCATCGATGTGATGAAGGCGCCGCGTCCGGAGCGGAACGGAAGCGTGTAGATAGACGCAACCGTGCACCACATTCCGGCGGCTAACAGAAGCGCGGGCATCAGCAATGCGACCCAGGACAGCACGCGAAGAGCGGGAGATCCGCTATGCGAAGCTATACCTATCGAAGCTTGCCACGCTGCGAGCCAGCGCATTGGCGCCAGTAAAGTGAGCACCGCGCCTTGCCAGTCCGCGGGAAATAATTGCGCAAACGATTCGAACATGAGATCGACCTCGGGAAGAGGTATCGCGTTGGGTTGTTAAGGTCTGACGAACTACGGCTGAGCTGGGAAACGCGAACCTCGCTGGTAGCCCCGTCGTGCCCGCGAAATAGAGGCTAACCACCCAATGAACGTCGCGGCGATACAAGACTTTCGGACAGTGTCAGAACTGATGCGTTCTTCCCCGTGAGCGATTGCTACCGCCGTTCAGCGGTCTCGGACGAAACGTGAAGAGTGGGAGTGTGCGGAGCAGTTGTTGCGTGCTCCGCTCACCCGCGACACGCACGGTGTGTGTCAGATTTTGTCATCAATCATGAAGGAGAACGCCTCATGCACACCAATGGAAAGGTCACCATTGCGCTCGTCATTGCAGTTGGGCTGAGCGCCTGCAGCGAATCATCCGTCGCGCCGCGCGCCGTCGCGCCGACAACAGACGTAGCCGCGCAGTCAGCGAAAAGCCCGAGCGGTACAGGCCTGATCCTCGACAATGTCACTGGAGTGAGCGTGCCTGTCATCGGTCAGCCCAACGTCACTCTCAATCAGGCAGTCATCACTCAGTTAGGAGTCGTGCAGGATCTTGCAGGGAACATCGTCGGGGTGAGCGCCACAGGCGCTTTGCAACTGACCGGTGGTGCGCTCGGCAGCGACATAGTTACCCAGAATTTTACAGGTGACGCTCTGGTGCTCAGTTCTTCGGGACACGGTCAGTGCGACATCGTGACGATCGATCTTGCACCGGTCGCCATCGATGCACTCGGTCAAGGCATATCTGTGGACGTCCCACAGGCATCAGTGACACCTCGTGCGTCGGGAGCTCTCGGCCCACTTCTCTGTAACCTCGGCAGCGCTCTCAACGCGCCGGTGGGCCAGATCTCAACCGCCGTAAAAGGACTCGTGAACGCGATCAATCAGATTCTTATCTAAAACGAATTCAGGAGCGGGAAGAAGGCTGGGCGTGCGCGGTCGCGGCGTTCTCGACCGCGTTCACGCCGCGCAGGAAAATCCTCGCGACGCTCGACCAATCGTACTTCTGCCGAGCTATCGCACTTAGTGTCTCGCGGTACCGATCGCTCTCATCCGCGGCCAGCGGAATTTTTTCCGTCAAGTCGCGGACGGTATTTCTGCGATCGAGCTTCATGATATCGGTAATCCGAGCGGGTAGATCGTCGCTCAGAGCATCAATGCTCGCGGCCATCCCGCCGAAATAAGTTCCGAGCGGGAAACAGCCCGAAGCGAGCGCCTCGAGAAAAACCATCGGACCCGATTCGCGAACGACGGACGGAAACACGCCAACGTCGCAGCATGGGAAGAGGTGTCTGAGCTCGTTGTGGGTGAGGTACCCAGTGAACACAACGCGGTTAGGACCAAGTACGCGTTGTGCGAGCGAGAAATAATTGTCCAGTTCGCCACTCCGTTCGAGGCTAACGTAAAAGTCCCGAACATCGTCCAGAGCGGAACCGCCAGAGTCGGCCGCGCTTCCGTCGATCTGCCGTCCGTGCATGACGATCAGCTCGACGAGATCTCTTCTTCCGTTGGCGAACGCCCATATCATCGCTTCCATGGCTTCGCGCAAAGGACCGTGACCCACAATGATGGCTCGCAAATTAGGTGTCTTTGCCAGCGCCATTGGCAGAGCCGCGATGAGAGACTGAATCCCCTTCCAGGCAATGAGGCGGCCCACGAAGACCAGGGTGGTCGAGCGCTCCCAGTCGATGGTGCGCAACTTCGCCTCGACACGCTCGTCGGGAAGCTTTCCGTCGTAAGCGTGGGCGCTTTCCAGGACTTGCATGAGCGAGGGTAGATCTCGCGTCGCTGGCAGACTTTTCTCGAACACTTCCTCCTGCACAGCCGTTTTTCCGCGCCGCAGTGGGGCGAGCGCTGAAACGAGCAGATCGATCTCGCGATTTCTCTCGTGGCGAGGCACCACCTCGAAGTCAGCGGTGTCGACGCCAAGGCGCAGCTCTACGAGTTTTTCGGCGAGATTTGGAACGGCGAAAAAAACCTTGAGCACCCGCTCACGCATTTCGTCGCCGTGCACGAAGATCGTTCCAGCCTCGTTGAACGCCTCGGTGGCATAGTGGAGAAAGCGCTCGTCCTTTTTCACGGCGTACTCGATGTCGCTGCCGTGCGGCATCACCGTGTAAGGAGTGCCATGGACTGCGCGAACACGTTGCGCTACCACGGGCATCATCACCGCATGGTTCGCGTGAATGACAGTGATGTTTTCTTGCTCGACGAGTCGGCTAACTACGCGGACGTTGGTGTCGACGTACGACTCGATCTCCGACGTGGGGAGATCGATCATCGGCACTACCCGCGAATATTCGTCGTATTTGTCGGAGACAAAAACGGGGAGCGTTTCGCCGAGCTCTGGTTTATGGAGAATGCACTTGCCCGGAAACGGCGTCTCCCTCGAGAGCGTCGTCTCGGTGGTGCCATCGAGGCGGTGGGTGATGGCCGTTGATATGAACCCGTAACGCTCCGGATGGTTTTCCTGACAGACCAGGTGAACGGTCTCGCCGATTCTGCACAGGGATTGTACCACAGCGCGCGTCCAGAGGTTGCTTCCGGATCCTTCGAGCAGCCAGGCGTGCAGAATACAGAGCATATTGGGAACCGAGGGGCGAATTCCGCGCCAGGATGCGGGATGCGGGATGCGGGACGCGGGATGCGGGATGCGGGATGCGCATGACGAGCACAGGGATATCGGACCGCTACCGTACTGCTTCCGTATCTTGATCCCACCATCCTCGTCGCAGCATCCTAGGACCCCAGCATCCTCCCGGCTCCGGGCTCCG
>CADDZN010000235.1 GCA_902812375.1 bacterium
TTCCAGGCGTTGATCACTGCGTCGAATGCTCTCTTCTTTTCGCGCTCGACGAGCACGGGGAAATCGAGCTGTTCTACATCGACTTTCGCTCCCACCCGCCGGAGCTGCTCCTGAATGAGAACCGCCATCTGCACGCGCGCCTTGCTGGTTGATGGAACGCTCAGGGTGAACTCGAGAGTCCGGCCCTTTCGCGCGCGAATGCCATTCCCGTTCGAGTCGCGCCAGCCGAGGGAATCGAGCAACTGACGTGCGCGCGCGGTGTCGTAGGGAATCTGCGGGAGATTGGGATCGGTGGTCGGATATGCGCGCACCGTCGGGCCGAGACCAGACATCGCCAGCGAATCGAACACACTTTTGACAATAGACTGCCGGTCGACAGCCATCGTGAGGGCGCGACGCAGCTCGCGGTCACCAAGCAGAGGGTTTGGTTTGGTGTGGTCCTTCGGATCGCGCAGATTGAATTGCAAGAAGAAGTAGGAGAGCCCGGGATAGGTCTTCACCCGCAACTCCGGATGCTTTGCAATCTCGGTGATGGTTTCCGGACGCACCATCTCGAAGAAGTCGGCTTCGCCGCTCAAAAATCTCGTTTGCGCCGTGCTGAAGTCGGGCGCGACACTCCAGATCACGCGCGAGAGCTTGGGTGCGCCACGGTAGTTGGCGGTGTCGGCGACGACCTCTACAGACGCACGCGGCGTCCAGCGCACGAACCTGAACGGACCTGACCCGATTGGATGACGGGCCGGCTCCGATGATCTCCATTGCGACGGGGGTATTCCTTTCCAGACGTGCTCGGGCATGATCGCGAGCTGATACGTCGCGTCGTAAAACTCCTGCGGAATCCGCTGATGGAACCAATAGACCGCGGTTGCGGAATCAGGAGTCGATACCGAATCGATGTTCGTGATGAGCGAAGCGACGGGGCTGCCGAGGCTCGAATCGCGGGTGCTCTGAAAGGTGAACCTGACGTCGTTCGACCGGACCGGTTGGCCATCGTGCCATTTCGCGCGCGGATCGATGTGGAACGCGATGCTCAGCGAGTCGTTGCTCCAGGTCCAATGATCGGACAGCCGCGGCGTGAAGCCCGCATCGCCGACGATGTTGAGCGAATCTCCAATGTCAGCGAGCCGGTCGTAAATGAGATCGGTGATCTGGGCAGCCTGAACCGTCGAGACGAGTGATGGAATAAGGACATCCGGGTCGCCACCGATAGAGATGACAAGCGTGCCTCCGCCTGCCTTGGAAGTCGATTCGGATCCCGCGCAGCCCGCCAATGCGAGGATGCAGAGGAGTCGAAAGTGCCTTACCGCCGCCATGTCCATTCCTCATCGAGAAAGCGCGGCACCTGCGTCAGTGCATCCGCGCGGATTTCTTCTTCAGCCAGTTCTGTCGCGCCATCGTCCTCGAGGCGACGGACCGCTTCGAACATCACCTGGGCCACCTCTGACGGATCCGGAGCCCGATCGAGCAGGGATCGCAGAGTCGCGGGACGTGTCAGTGTGGCTGTTTCGTTCGCGGCGGTTGCCATAAAGGACGGAAGCGAGGACTGATCATCATCGACGAGGATGGAGCCGTGCTGCAACAATGCGCCGCCATCCCGCCATTGGGCGCTGCCAACGAGCTTCCTGCCAGCGGAAGCGAGCTCCCCTTCGGAGGGCAACTCGAAACAGGGTCTGATACTGGGCCTCGGTGACCGCTCTGACCGCGCCGCGACTTCCGCGCCGACTCCCAAACGCGCAAGTCCATCGAGCAGAATCCGGTTGATCCGCGCGTATGTCTCGCGCAATGGCCCGGCGCTCTCGAGCGGCGCGGTGACGCTGTAGGTCACCTCACGATGATGCAGAATCGCGCGTCCTCCCGTTGGTCTTCTTACGACATCGATACCCGCATCACGGATTCGCCCGATGTCGTACTGGCCGATGGCGGGCTGATGTCGGCCGAAAGAGAGCGTCGGACGGATCCACGAGTAGATGCTGAAGACCGTTTCCTTCGTACGCGCCGCGCGGGTTTGCAGCGCAATGTCGCGCGCCATATTCTCGGCCCCCGAACGCGGCGGCGCGAAGAGAAGGCGCCATCTTCCGTAACTGCGCCGGGAGTGCATAGGGTGTTAAATTGTCACTCCTATGAGCACTACAATCAAGCAGGTTGGAGAGGCAATTCCTCCTGCAGAATCATTCGTTCCAAGACACGTAGGACCTGACGAGCACGATGTGGCGGAGATGCTCAAGACCGTCGGTTTTCCGTCGCTCGACGCGCTCATCGACGCCACGATCCCCGGGAAGATCCGCTATCGCGGCGGACTCGATCTCGCGAAGGGAATGACCGAGCCCCAGGTGATCTCGTATTTTCGCGCAATCGCGTCGCAGAACGAGGTCTTTCGATCGTTCATCGGGATGGGCTACTCGGATTGCGTGACGCCGCCCGTGATCCAGCGAAACATCATCGAGAATCCGGGCTGGTACACCGCCTACACGCCATATCAGGCGGAGATCGCTCAAGGTCGCCTCGAAGCGTTGCTGACTTTTCAGACAATGGTCAGCGACCTCACCGGGCTCGAGATCGCCAACGCGTCACTACTCGACGAGGCGACTGCCGCGGCTGAAGCCATGACGATGAGTTATGGCATCAAGGGCAAGCCCGGCAAGGAAGTGTTTCTGGTGTCTGCCGAGTGTCATCCTCAGACGATCGATGTGGTGAAGACGAGGGCGCGGGTGCGTGGAATAACCGTGCGCGTCACGAGCTATGAGAAGTTCGAGATCGGACCGGAAGTTTTCGGGCTCCTTCTCCAGTACCCGACGACGGACGGAGCGGTAGTCGACTACACCAAACTGTGCGAAGACGCGCACGCAGCCGACGCGCTCGTGACCGCTGCGTGCGATCTGCTGAGTCTGGTGTTGCTGACGCCCCCGAGCGAGTGGGGCGCGGACATCGCGGTGGGAAATACCCAGCGCTTCGGGGTTCCGCTTGGGTATGGCGGTCCGCACGCGGCGTACTTCGCGACGAAAGATGAGTTCAAGCGGAGTCTACCGGGGCGCATCATCGGCGTGTCGCGTGACGCCGACGGGAAACCCGCACTCCGTATGGCGCTTCAGACGAGAGAGCAGCACATCCGGCGCGAGAAAGCGACGAGCAACGTCTGCACATCTCAGGTGCTGTTGGCGGTAGTTGCCAGCATGTACGCCGTCTATCACGGGCCTCAAGGGCTCACGAGAATTGCTCGGCGCGTGCACGGCTTTGCTACCGCGCTCGCGGAGGGTCTCCGCCGGCTTGGCTACACGATCGCGCACGAGGATTATTTCGACACGATCCGCGTTGGGCTCGGGAAACGGAGCCAGCAGCCCATTCTGGATGAAGCGCGAAACCGGCGCATCAATCTTCGCGCGATGGAAGACAGGACGATCGTCATCGCGCTGGACGAGACGGTAACTGAAGAGGACATGGCAAATCTTTTCGCCTCGTTCAACGGCGGGGTGGATCCCGATTTCACACTCGACGAGCTGGTGTCGGGCGTCGATTTCAGATACGACGAGAGGTTCAATCGAACGACGCCTTTCCTCACGCATCCCGTGTTCAACAAGCATCACGCTGAAACAGAGATGCTCAGATATATGCACAAGCTGCAGTCGCGCGATTTGTCGCTCGTGCACTCCATGATTCCCCTCGGAAGCTGCACGATGAAGCTGAACGCGACCGCGGAGATGATGCCGATCACGTGGCCGGGTTTCTCGAAGATCCATCCATTCGCGCCGCTCGATCAGACGGACGGATATCAAAGGATGTTCGACGAGCTGGAGCGCGAGCTCGCGGAAATCACGGGATTTGCGGCGGTATCGCTGCAGCCGAACGCGGGGTCGCAGGGAGAATTCGCGGGACTCTTGGTGATTCGCGCGTATCAGGCGTCGAAGAATGAATCACAGCGGAACGTGTGTCTCATTCCTCAATCGGCGCACGGAACGAATCCGGCGAGCGCGGTGATGGCGGGAATGAAGGTCGTGGTGGTGAAGACAGACCCGCGCGGGAATATCGATGTCGAGGATTTGCGCGCGAAAGCGCAGGAGCACGCGAAGGACCTCGCCGCGTTGATGGTCACTTATCCGTCGACGCACGGGGTGTTCGAGGAGTCGATCGTCGAGATCTGCAACATCGTTCACAAGGCGGGTGGGCAGGTGTACATGGACGGCGCCAACATGAATGCGATGGTGGGCCTGTGTCGGCCGGCTGATATCGGCGCCGACGTGTGTCATCTCAACTTGCACAAGACGTTTTGCATTCCGCACGGTGGCGGCGGACCGGGGATGGGTCCGATTGGCGTCGCGAAGCATCTCGTGACTTTCCTTCCGGGACACCCGGTGGTGAAGCTCCATGGACGCAATGAAGTGGGCGCGGTCTCGGCCGCTCCGTGGGGAAGCGCGAGCATTCTCCCGATCTCGCATGCGTACATCAAGTTGATGGGTGCTGAGGGGCTGGAGTACGCCACTAAGGTCGCGATTCTCAACGCGAACTACATCGCGAAGCGGCTGGACCCGCACTTCCCGATTCTGTACAAGGGCGCGCACGGGACTATAGCGCACGAGTGCATCGTGGACACGAGAGTCGTGAAGCAGTCGAGTGGCGTCGATGTCGAGGACATTGCGAAGAGGTTGATGGACTACGGCTTTCATGCGCCGACAGTCTCGTTCCCGGTTCCGGGAACGTTGATGATCGAGCCGACAGAGAGCGAGCCGAAAGAGGAGCTGGACCGGTTCTGCGATGCGCTGATCGCCATTCGCGAAGAGATCAGGGAGATCGAGAGCGGCGAAGCGAGCCGGGAAGACAACGTCCTGAAAAACGCGCCGCATCCGGTGAATCGCGTGACGGGAACGGCGTGGACGCATCCGTACTCGAGAGAAAAAGCGGCGTTTCCTACGGCCGCAACTCGCGACTACAAGTTCTGGCCCGCGGTGGCGAGGATCGAGAGCGCATACGGGGATAGGCATCTCGTGTGTTCGTGCGTTCCGACGGACTCATACGTGGAAGCGGAGTCTGGCTCGGCCTGAATCTGGCGTTCACTGGCCACAACGACCCAAGGGTTCATAGTCCATCCTCTGGCTATAACGCGATAAGGTTATCGCGGAAGTAGCCGCGGACGGAGCGGAAAAAGACGGATTGCTCCGAGCGGCGTTCGAGCTCCACGAGGCAGCGCTGGGATTTTTTGGGAACGGCCGCTCGCTCAAGCCAATCCGCGCATAGAGGCTGTAGCTGCGAGATAACAACAAATAAGGATCTCAATTCGCGAGTCGTGGCGTAGTCACGCAGGGAAGTATCCGCTTCTTCTTCCGCTCCGTCCGCCGCACCTTCCGCGTCAACCCTACCGCGTTATGGCCGGTCGAAGCG